>JAHFCD010000006.1 GCA_023249695.1 Elusimicrobiota bacterium | reverse complement strand
CGAGGTCTGCGTCGCCGACGACGGTCCCGGGATCCCGGCGGAGAAGCTCGCCGATCTGTTCGACAAGTTCGTCCAGCTCGACCGCCCCAGAGGCGGCGAGGGCTACAAGGGCACGGGGCTCGGCCTCGCCATCTGCCGCGAGATCATGAGCATCAACGGGGGACGCATCTGGGCGGAGAACGAAAAGGGCAAGGGCGCCGGGTTCCACATCGCCCTGCCGATCGCCGTTCCGGCCGCCGCGGCCGCGGCGGGAGGACGCCATGCCGAATCTAAAAAATAGAAGGGTGCTCATCGTCGATGACGAGAGCGACCTGACCGAGGTGCTCGCGATACGCCTGTCTTCGGGGTGGGGCTTCACGGTCGCCGTGGCCCACGACGGGGACGAGGGCCTCCGCAAGGCGGCCGTTTTCAGGCCCGACGTGATCCTGCTCGACCTCGCGATGCCCCGCGTCGACGGGTGGGAGGTGTGCCGCCGCCTGCGGGACGATCCGGACACGCGGACGATCCCGATCGTGATCATGACCGCCTGGTCCACCGAGGATCTGCACAAGCGCGCGATCGACGAAGGCGTCTCGGAGGTCCTGCTCAAGCCCGCCGAGGATCACGAGCTTCTCTCGATTCTCCGGGCGGTGACGGGGACGACCCGGCCCGCCGAGGCGCTCCCCGCGGGGGAGGCGAGACCGGAACGGCGCCAGGAGCGGCCCGACCGGCGGCGCGCGGCGGGCGGACGAACCCAGACGGGTCGCCGGCATCGCTGAGCCGGAAAAATGGCCGCCGCTCCCGCGTTCGCCGCGGCGAACGAAGGAGCGGCAGCCAAGTCCGGCGCGCGGCTCCGGCCTCGGTCAGACTCCGACGGGGAGGCGGCCGATGTTCCGCATCGCCTTTTCCAAGCCGGCCTTCAGCTCCTCGGAGTTCATCACCGGGTAAAAGGACACGTCGGCGTTGAGGCTCATGAAGAAGGGCTCGCACAAGGACGGGATCTGCGAGGCGTCCTTCATGTCGAAGACGAAGAACGCCGTGCGCTTGCCGTTTTCGGAATAGTAGTAGCTCGACTCGGGATGCACGGACTCGGTCAGCGTCTGGAACAGCTTGGGCAGGCTGCCGTCCTTGATGGCCTTATTGGCCGGCTCGGGCGGCATGGTGATCTTCAGCAATGTCCTCATGGCTTCCTCCTGGTTGAAACGAATCGCGTCTGCGGGGACAATAGGAAAGACGGCGTCCTTCGGCCATTGCGGCGATGTAAAGGATTCTTCGTTGAAGCGGAGCTACATCGCGGCGGGGGGCAGCGGCCGCGCCGGATTTCCGAAGACCCGCGATCGCGCGGGGACGCTGTGGGTCACGACCGCCCCGATGCCGATGAAGCTGTCCTCGCCGATGAAGATCTTCTGGATCAAGGCGCAGCCGGGCGCCAACCAGGCGTTCTTCCCGATCTCGACCGACCCGCTGATCTCGACGCAAGCCGTGATCATCGCGCCTTCGCCGATGCGGCAATTATGGGAGATGTGGCAATGATCGTCGATCTTGACGTGGCTCCCGACCACGGTGTCGCCGAGCGCGCCCCGGCAGACCGTGGTCAGGCTCCCGATCTCCACGTGGTCTCCGATGCGCACCCCCCCGAAATGGATCATCATGAGCGGCCGGTTCAGCGCGTCGCGCTCGGGGCCGAAGCCGGATTCCCCGATCACGGCGCCGGATTTGACGACGCAGAACTTGCCGATCGTCGTGCCGGACTTGATCACCGCCAGGCTGCCGATTCGGGTGCCTTCCCCGATGCGGACGCCGTTCTCGACGACCGCGCCTCGCCCGATCCGCGCCGTGGCGTGAATGTCGGGAGGCGACTCGTCGTCGACGAACCCCGGAGAGGCCATCAGCAAATGCTGGGCGCGGATGAACTCGAGCCTCGGCTTGATCGACCGGAGCACGGTCAAGGCCTCCGAGTCCGGCGGCTCCGCGGCGAAAAGCGTGCCGGAGGAGGCCGCGCCCGGCCGCCGGTCCCGCGAGAACGAAAGGGCGTGGGCGGAAAGCGCGTCCACGCCGCACAGCTCCCGGATCTCGCGATCGACGCCGAAGAGCTCGAGCCCCAGCTCCCGGCTCAGCCGGGAAGCCCGAATCGGACGCAGCAGCTGCTTACCCATCGCCCGCCTCAGGCCGGGTGAGCGGCTTCGGGCCGCACGCCGCTTTGCTTTCGCCTCACGAAGGCGGCCAGCTTGGCGATCGAGTCGAAATTCTCCGGGCGGACCTCCGTCTGCTCCACCCGCACGCCGAAGCGCTGGCCCACGAAGGCGGCCAGCTCCACCACCCCGAGCGAATCGATGATCCTTTCGCGCAGCAGGGAGACGTCGTCGGGATACGGGAAGCCCTGCTCGCTGAAGAGCAGATTTTCCGCGATGAAGCCTCTCAACGCGGCTTCGATGTGTCCGTCGATCGTGTGCCTATCCATATCTCAGCCTCCAATCACGCGTATGCCGGCTTCGCCGGGTCGAGGATCGGCGGGCTCAGCCGCAGATACTCGGTCGTGCTCTGCTTTCCGGCGATGTCGTCGTAGACCCGCTGGACCTGGACTTCGGGCAAGCCCATGCCCCGGGCGACCTCGGGGACGGGAATGCGATTCTCCCGCGCGAACCAGATGGGATCCAGGGTCGCGAACGGCAGCCGGAAGAAGAACTCCTGCTGGTCGCAGGGCGCGCTGTAGGTGTCCGTCGTCGGCGTGCGCTGCTGGATGCTCACCGGCACGTCGAGATGCCGGGACAGCTGATACACCTGGGTCTTGAACAGGTGCGCGATGGCCTGGATGTCGACCCCCCCGTCGCCGTGCTTGACGAAGAAACCCTGCGCGTGCTCGTTCTTGTTCGAGGTGCCGATGACGGCGAACTGGCGCGCCTCGGCGTGGAAATAGAGGACGCTCATGCGCGAGCGCTGCTTGAGGTTCGAGGCGGCCGTGATCTCCAGCATCTCCCGCGCGCCGAGCGGGCGGGTCTCCTCCCGCCCGTCCGGGGCGACGACCGTGACGGAATACACGTTGAAGGTTCCGGCCTCGAGCAGATCCTGCGGAAGGACGATCTTCGACTTGTAGCCCTTGGCCGCGTCGAATTCGGGGAACACCCGGCGAATGGCGTCGTCGCGCCGTCGATAGCAGTCGAAGCCTTCCAGGGCCGCCGTGATGTCCTCCAGGAGGGGCTCGACGCCGTAGCGGGCGGCAAGCGCGCGCGCGAGCCGTTCGCTGATCGGATCGGAGTCCCGGTCGGGCATCATCACCGCCGTGACGTTCCGGGCGCCGAAGGCCCGCACGGACAGGGCCAGCACGACGGCCGAGTCGATGCCGCCGCTGATGCCGACGACGGCGCCCCGCCGCTTCATCTCCCGGCGCACGTTGCGCTGCAGAAACGCGACGATGCGGTCCGTTTCCGCGCCTGAATCGATGTCGATGACGTTCGTGCTGAATCGGATCATGGATTATCCTCGCTGTGTCTGGAATTGAGCCGGCAGACCTTCACCGGCTCGGTCGCCCGGAGCGGCGGCGCGGGCCGGAAGTTCTTCACGAACAGGTAGTGTACGAGCTGGGTCGAGAGTATGCCCGCCAGCGCCATGTCGTCGGTCTCTCCGACGGGGGCGCCCTTCGACATCTTCGCGACGAGCTGCGCCACGGGCGCGAGACGGAACAGCGCGGAGTCCTTGAGGGCGCGCGGCCCGAGGAGCTCGCGGACATAGTCCGGGGCCCCCTCGTGGAAGAAGCTGCGATGAACCGGCGCGCGATACGGGCGCTTGACCCTCCCGCGGATCAGCTCCGGCAGCCACGGCTCGGCGGCGGCCTTCAAGAGGCGCTTCTCGGCGAGAACGCGCAGCTTGAGGCGCGGATCGAGGCGGTTGCAGAACTCGGTGAGGCGGAAGTCGAGGAACGGGAAGCGCCCCTCGATGGAATGGGCCATGCCCATGCGATCGCCCTGGGAAGAGAGGAGGTAATGGGACAAAAATATATCGATCTCCAGATGCTGGGCCCGGGCCAACGGGCTCCATTTTCCGAAATTCGTCGGCAGCGCGGCCGCCAGGCGCTCGAAATGCGGCGCCTCCGCCGCCGGGCCGTCGCCCCGCAGAAAGCGCCAGGTGCGTGCGTTGTTCCGCCAGCGCACCGCGTGGGAGTACCAGGGAGACTCGGTCTCGTCGAGGCCCTCGCCGAAGAACGCCGCGAGCAGCTCGGGGTGGCTTTGCGCCAGGCCGCCGATGTCGGGATAGAGGCGTTTGAGCAAGGTCGCGCGCCGCAAGGCGTGCGGCTGACGCGCCCAGAACCGGCGGACCTTCGCTTCCTTGAAAATATCGTACCCGGCCAGGAACTCGTCGGCTCCCTCCCCCGTGAGGACGACCTTGAACCCGCGGTCGCGCACCAGCTTCGAGAGCAGGAACATGGGCGCGGGCGCCGTGCGCATCATGGGGACCTCGGCGTGCCAGACCACCTCCGGGAAAACCCGGCCGATGTCCTCGTGGGTCGCCCGGATCATGTGGTGCTCGGTGCCCAGATGAGACGCCATCTCCCGCTGGAAGGCGCTTTCGTCGTATCGCTCGTCGCTGAAGGAGATCGAGAACGTCGAGAGGCGGCTGGCGCTGCTGCGGCGAACGAGCGCGGCGATGGCCGAGGAATCGAGCCCCCCGCTCAGGTACGCGCCCACCGGCACATCGGCGCGCAGCCGGAGGCGGCAGGCGTCGGTCAGGAGCGCGCGGAACTCCTCGACGACCTCCTCGAAGCGGCGCGGGGCCGGGGCGCCGCCGCCCTCCTCGGGGAAGCGGTTCTCCCAATACCGCTCGACGCGTATGCCGCGCTCGTCGGCCGAGAGAAAATGGCCGGGTGGAAGCTCGACGACGCCCCGAAACGCCGTGTGCGGCGCCGGCGGCGCCCAGAAAAGGAAGATCTGGCGGACGACGTCGGAGTCGATCTCCGCGCGCACGCGCCGGTCGCTCAGAAGGGATTTGATCTCGGAGGCGAACAGGAGCGTCTTGCCGGGAGTCTCCGTGTAGAACAACGGCCGCACCCCGAGGCGGTCGCGGCCGAGAAAGAGCTTCCTCTTCCGGGTGTCCCAGATCGCGATGGCGAACTGCCCGTTGAGGCGCGCCAGGCAGCGGGAGCCGTAGCGCTGATAAAGGTGAAGGACGACCTCGGTGTCCGTCGCCGTCCGAAACCGGTGGCCGAGCGCTTCCAGCTCCGCGCGCAGCTCGAGGTAGTTGAAGATCTCGCCGTTGAAGACGATCCACAACGTGCGATCCTCGTTGGCGATCGGCTGGCTCCCCCCCCCGATATCGATGATGCTCAGGCGCGCGCTGCCGAGCCCCGCCTCCCGATCGAGCAGAATCCCGAACTCATCGGGCCCGCGGTGGCGCAGCATCGCCAGCATGCGCCGCAGGCCCTCCTCGGAGGCCCGCTCGCGCCCGCTGCGGTCGAAGACCCCCGCGATGCCGCACATCAGCGCAAATCCCTGCGGCGCACCTTGCCCGACGGCGTCTTCGGGAGCTCGGAAACGAATTCCACCGCGCGCGGCACCATGAATTCCTCGAGGTGCTTCTTACAGTGCGCGATCACGGCGGCTTCGATGAGCCCGGCGCCCGGGGCGACGATGAAGGCCTTCACGGCCTGCCCCAGCTCGGGGTGCGGCACGCCGATCACGGCCGCCTCCTGCACCCCCGGCAGGCGGTACAGCACGTCTTCGGTTTCGCGGGGAGAGACCTTCTGCCCCCGCGTCTTGATCATGTCGTCCTTGCGGCTGACGAAATAGAAATAGCCCGCCTCATCGGTCCGGAACAGGTCCCCGCTGTAGCACAGCCGCTCCCCCGACAGCGGGCCGGGCCGAAAGCGCCGGGCCGTCTGCTCCGGCGCCCGCCAGTAGCCGCGCATCACGTGACGGCCGCGCACGACGAGCTCGCCCACCTCTCCCGGGCCGAGCCGGCCGCCGTCTTCGTCCTCGAGCCAAAGCTCCGTGCCTTCGAGCGCGATCCCGGACGACGCCGGGCGCGCGTCCACCTCGGAGGGAGGCAGATACATCGTCCGGGCCGCCTCGGTCAGCCCATGCATCAGGTACAGGTCCGTCCGCGGGAAAAGCCGGCGCACGCGCTTGACCTGCTCGACGGGCAGCGCGGCCGCGGCGTTGGTCAGGTAGCGCAGCGCCGAGAGATCGAGATGGGCGAGGTCCATGCCGAGAAGACGCGCGTAAATCGTGGGCACGGCCGCGAACCCGGTCACCTTCTCCTGAGCCATCTTCGCCAGCACGAGATCGGGAAACGCGAAGGACTCCTCGAGCACCAAGGTTCCGCCGCTGAAGAAGATCGGCAGCAGCTGGTACAGCCCGTAGCTGTAGGCCAGCGGGAGCACGCTCAGAACGACGTCGCGGTCCGTGATCTTGAGGTAGCGCGCGATCGCGTTCACGGCGAAGATCACGTTGCCGTGATCGCACATCACGCCTTTGGACTCTCCCGTCGTCCCCGACGTGTAGATGAGGCAGGCGAGATCCAGATCGATGCTGCGCACCGCGGGCGCCCGCTCCGAGGCCGAGGCTTGAATCTCGGCGAAGTCGAGCAGCAGCGGCGCGCGCGGGCGCGGCGCGCCGCCGCAGGCGACGACGGCGCGCAGCGAGCCCACTTCCTCGGCCAAGCGCTCGAGCAGGCCCTGCCCCAGGGCGGCGACGTCCAGGATGACGGCCGACGCCGCGCAGTCGTTCAAAATGGAGAGGAGTTTCTCCGGCTTGACCCCGCGGCTGATCGCGACGAACGCCCCCCCCGCCTTCAGCACGGCAAAGAGCCCCACGACGGATTCCACGGAGTTGTCGAGGTACAGTCCGACGCGATCGCCGCGCCTGACGCCCCGCTCGATGAGCGCGTTGGCCAGCCGGTTAACCATCCCGTCGAGCCGCTCATACGTGAACCGCCGCTCGCCGCACACCAAGGCGACCTTCCGCGGCTGCCGCGCGGCGCTCGTCTGAAGAAAATCCTGGACCAGAATCATCGGCGCACCTCGCTTAGGGATTGATTGCCGTGATTGTAGACGGTTACTCGCCGCGGCTCAATTGTCGGAAGGTGAAGCTAATGAATCAGAGGGATGTACTGACGGGCTGGTCCGCGAGCTCGACGAAGAATTCGTGCGGCTCCGAGATGATCCGCGTCCCCGCTTCGGTCTCCATGGAGACGACGATCTGGTGCTCGCCGTTCTCGTACCCCTCCCAGTCGTACCACCAATACCCGACCGCGGGCCGGCAGGATTTCCAGCGCCCCTGATCGATCGAAATGCCCACGCGCTTGGCGCTCTCCGGGGCGTGGACGCGGACGCTGTAAATGGAGGACGCGACCTTCTCTCCCTGCCGGGGATACTCGACCGCCAGCATGAGCGTGCGCGGATGCTTGCGTCTTCTCGTCGTCGCCATGGAAGGCCTCCTTGATAGGGATCTCGGCTCGCCGTCCTCGCGCTCGACGCAACGCTATGACCCGCTCGCGCTCGGCGGACAACCGCGTCGCTTCCAACGTTGGAAACGGGGGGGGGCGCGGCCTAACGGCCGTACATGCCGGTCAAGGCGGCCTGGGCCAGCACGTGGCCCTTCATCGCCCGCAGGACCTCTTTCTTGGTCCTCCGCGGCGGCAGCGCCAAGGCCGCGTCGAGGGCATACAGCGTGAAGACATAGCGGTGGGGACGCCCCGGCGGAGGACAGGGGCCGTGATAGCCGATCCGCGAGAAATCGTTCACGCCCCAGCAGGCGCCCTGCGCGCCCCCGCCGGACAAAGTCTCGGTCTTGGGCAGGCCCGCGTTCAAGCCTTGCGCGTCGCCGGGAAGATCGTACAGCACCCAATGGACCCAGGTCCCCGCGGGCGCGTCCGGGTCCTCCATGATCACGACCAGGCTGCGGGCACCCGCCGGGACCGCGGACCACTCCAACGCAGGAGAGGAGTCCCCCCCGTCGCACGTGTGCCTGACGGGAATCCCGCCACCGTCGCGGAACGCGGCGCTCTTCAATTCCATGCCTTCTCAGGAAAAAAGGCGCGCCCCGGCGCGCGCGGCCAGGCGCCGGACCAGGCGCGAGCGGGGACGGCCGGTGGGCACCGCGAGCACGGGAACGGAGGAGCGCCGCAGCACGCGCTCCACCGTCGAACCGAGCACGAGATCCGCGGGACGGGCCCGACGGTGCGCGGACAGCACCACGAGCTCGTAGCGCCCGGAGTTGGCCTCCGCCGCGATGCGCGCGCGCGCGTCCCCTCCGCGCTTGCGCAGCGTCCAGTCCGGGCCGGTGCCGAGAGCCGTCACGAGGCGCCGGCACATCGCCTCGTCCTTCTCGATCGGCGCCCCGAACTCGTTGACGTAGAGCACGTCCAGCGTCGAGCCCAGGCTGCGCGCCAGCTCGCGCGCCCAACGCAGCGCGCGCGTCGCGTAAGGCCGCCCGTTCCACGGCGCGAGAATCCGGGAGGCGCCGGCGACGGCCTTTTTCTCGGGCACGACGAGCACGGGAATGCGCGCGCGGCGGAGGACGCCCTCGGAGACCGAGCCCGCGAGCATGCGGTCGAGCCCGCCGTAGCCGTGCGTGCCCATGACCATCAAATCCGCGCGGTCCGGACGCGCCAGCTCTTGAAGCTCCGTCTGCGGCCAGCCGTGCACCATGACCAGCTTCAGGCGCTCGACCGGGAAATCTCCCGCGGCGCGGCGGAGGCGCTCCTCGATCTTTCGACGGGTCTCGTGCGTCGAAGAGCGCACGCTCGCCGGCATGCCGTCGAAGCCGGCCCAGGCGGCGACCAACGGCGGATGCTGGACGTGCACGATTTCGAGCGCCGCGCCCCAGCGCAGCGCGAGCGCCTTGCCGGCCTCGATCGCGGAGAGGGACGGTCCGGAGAGGTCGGCGGCGACGAGGATGCGCCGGGGAGGAAAGCGTCTCATGCCCGGATCGGGCGCAACGAAGCGGCCGGGAGGTGCCCCATGAACCAATCCGCGGCCAGGCGCGCCGCGGCCTCCAAGGCTCCCGGCTCCTCGAAAAGGTGCGTCGCTCCGGGGACGACGTCGAGCCTTCGCTCCGCCTTCATCAGGCTCGCGGCCGACTCGTTCATCGCGAGCACTTCGCGGTCGTTCCCGCCGACGATCAGCAGCACCGGCGCCCGCACCCGCGCGAGCGACTCCAAGGCCAGGTCCGGCCGGCCGCCGCGCGACACCACGGCGAAGATTTCGCCCGGGCGCGCCGCCGCGGCCGTCAGCGCGGCGGCGGCGCCCGTGCTGGCTCCGAAATATCCGAGGGCCGCCTTCCGGGTGTCCGGCCGGCTCCTCAGCCAGTCCGAAGCCGCCTCCAGGCGGCGGGCCAGCAAGGGGATGTCGAAGCGCAGAATCGCCGTCGCGTCGTCGAGGGTCTGCTCCGACGGCGTCAGCAGATCGAGGAGCAGGGTTCCCAGGCCGCGCCGCTCGAGAAACTCCGCGACGAACCGATTGCGCGGGCTCAAGCGTCCGCTGCCGCTGCCGTGCGCGAAGACCACGAGGCCGCGGGCTCGCGGCGGCAGCCGCAGGTCTCCGCTCAGGTACGCTCCGTCGGCCGGAATCCGGACGGACGCCGGCCTCGTCTCGGTCTTCGCCATGACGCCTCCTCCGCGCTTCGTTCGTGCGCATCAATGCGGCCATCTGCGCCTTGGTCGCACCGTTGCGTCGCACGCCGTCACGATGATAAAAGATGCCGCCGTCGCGAGCCTCGACCGGGCGGGCGCCGACAACACGCGCTCGGACGCCCTCCTCAATTTCGCCGACCGGAACACCTTCATCTGGTGGGGGCTGCTCCTGACCTCGGCCGGCCTGGCCGCGGCGACGGGCCCATGGGGCGGCCTCTTCTGGCTGGCGGCTCTCGCGCTCGACGACGCCCTCTTCTGGGGGCTCGGCAAGACGCTGCTGTTCGACTCGGAGCTGCGCGTGCGCCGGACCTATCAATGGATTCACGCCATGTACGACGGCACCGCCGGCGCCGGGAGGGATCTCGGCTTCAATTTGATGGCGAACGGCCGGCTGTCCCAGCGCGCCAAGTTCGAGCACATGGCGGGCCAGCTGGGGCTGAAGAAGGGCATGGCGGTCTGCGACGTGGGCTGCGGCTACGGAGACTGGCTCAAGTATTGCCGCGACGAGCTCGGCTGCACGGCCGTCGGCGTCAACGTCACCCCCGAGCAGGCCGAATACGCCCGCCGGCAGCACGCGCTCGAGGTGCACACGACGAACTGGAAGGACATCCTCGAGGATCCTCGCCTCCAGGAACGGCTGTACGGCCGCTTCGACGCGGTCACCTTCATGGACACCGTCGAGCACTACGTCGGCATGGAGGACCGCCGCGACCTCGCGAAGCAGACGGAGATCTATTCGGACATGTGCGCCCTCGCCGCCAACCTCATCGCCGACGCGTCCCCCTCCCGCCGCGTATTCATCTCCTGCCTCCACCAGACCCGCAAGCCCCGGAGCTGGAAGTTCTACTGGCACGCTTACTTCATGGACAAGATGTATTCGGGGCACTACCCCTTCGTGGACGAAGGCCCGCTCGCGTTGTGCCGGACCTGGTTCGATGTGCTGAACGTCGCCGACAAGACGGAGGATTACCGCCTGACCGGAGTCGAGGATCGCCGTCATTTTCAAGCCGTCGCCGTTCGCCCGACGCCGCGCAAGGCGGCCTACGCGGCTCTCCTTCTGCTGCTCGATCCCTTCGTCCTTCATCGGTTCCTTTATTACGCCTGCGATTCCTGGATGTACTTTTACGGAGACGACGCCTACAGCCGGGAGTACGACCCCGAGCACCGCAAGCGCGTGAGCTTCGTCCTGCTGTATTGGATCACGCTGGAGCTCAAGACATGACCGGCGCGCGCGAGGGCGTCTCCTGAACAGCGGCGACGAGAACGGGAATAGCCGCTATTTCCTCCTCGGCGCGGGGCTGATTCTCGTGCTGGTGGGAAGGAGGATATTCGCCCCTTTCGACAGCGCCCTGCTCGCGGCCGCCGCCGTCGCGCTCCTGCTCGCGCCCGTTCACGAATCCCTGGCCGCCCGCGCGCCGAAGCACCCCACGGCGGTCGCCGCGACGCTGACGGGGATGATCTCGCTGCTGATCTCCGTGCCCTTCTTTCTGGGCGGTTGGACGATCGCGCGGGAAGCCGCGGAGGCCTACCCCGCGGCGCGAGCCTGGCTCGAAGGCCTGCCCATTCCGCGCGCGCTCGATCCGCGGGCGCTCCTGCTCGAGAACCTCGAGCAGGCGAGCGCGTGGGCCGCGATCTTCGCCCGCGCCTTGGTCAAGAACACGCTCGAGGTCCTTCTCAACGCGGCCGTGTTCGCGGCTTCGCTTTTCCTCTTCCTGCGCGACGGCCCGCGCATGATCCGGAGCGGGGCCGAGCTCATCCCGCTGCCGCGGGAGGCGACGGAGCGTCTGCTGGAGCGGGTGCGGGACGTCCTGCGGGCCGTCATCAACGGCGTCTTCGTGATCGCGCTGCTGCAGGGCGGCCTCGCCTGGGCCGGCCTGGCCTTGTTCCAGGTGCCCTTCGCGGTCCTCCTGGGCGCGCTGTGCGTCGTGCTCTCGCCGATCCCGCTCGTCGGCTCGGCCCTCATCGGCGCGCCGGTCGTCCTCTATCTTTATCTTTCGGGCGCCGCGGCCAAGGCCGCGGCGCTCGCCCTCTGGTTCGCCGTGGTCGTGGGCATGGCCGACAACGTCGCGCGCCCCATCCTACTGGGGACCAAGATGAAGCTCCCGATCCCGCTGGTCTTTATCAGCGTGATCGGCGCGATGAAGGCCTTCGGCTTCGCCGGATTGTTCATCGGACCCCTGGTAATCGCGCTCGCCTTGGGCGTTCTCGACATCATTCGCGAGCGGAGCCGCGGCGCTTGAGCCGCTTTTCGGCCTCCACCGCCTTGGCCGATGCGTTGCGCCGTTGAACGGAATGGCCAAGACGCGCGCGCCGGCGATGTCCATTTCCGCATGGCAGGTGATCCAGTCGATGCTGGATGGGGTCCTGGTGACGGACCCTCGCGGCGCGATCATGGCCGTCAACGATTCCTTTTGCGCCGTCACCGGGTACGAGCGGGCGGAGGTCATCGGCCGCAATCCTCGTTTCCTGCACTCCGGCCGGCAGGCCGGCGATTTCTACGCCCGGATGTGGGACTGCATCCTGCGCGCCGGACGCTGGCAGGGCGAGATCTGGAACCGGCGGAAAAGCGGCGAGCTTTATCCGGAGTGGCTCACGATCAGCGCGATCAAGGACGCGCGGGGCCATACCCTTTGCTACGTCGGCGTCTCCCGCGATATCACGAGCCCCAAGCAGCACGAGGAGCGGCTCGACCGCCTCGCTCATTACGATCCCGTCACCGGGCTGCCCAACCGGCGCCTCTTCCATGAGCGGCTGAAGTCCGCTCTCGAGAACCGTTCGGCCGCCCGGCGTCTGGCCGTGCTTTTCCTCGACCTCGACCACTTCAAGGAGATCAATGATCACTGGGGCCACGCCGCGGGAGACATGTTCCTACGGGCGGTCGGCGCGCGCCTGCGCGGCTGCGTGCGCCGGACGGACACCGTGGCCCGCTGGGCGGGAGATGAATTCGCCGTCCTGCTCAACCCCGTGTCCGGCCGGGGCGACGCCGCCCGCGTGGCCCGCAAGATCCTGCGCCTCATGCGCCTGCCGTTCACCTGGCACGGCTGCCAAACCCGAACCTCCGTCAGCATCGGCGGCTGCATCCTCGAGGGCGGAGCCTCGCCGGAGCGGATGATCGCCAAGGCCGACCGGGCGATGTACGCCGTCAAGAAGCGCGGGCGCGACGACTTCCAGTTCTGGACACGGGCCGTTTCGTTGCGACGTACCTCGACGCCTTCTCACAGAGAAGGCGTCGCGAGAGCCGTAAAGCCGGACCGGAAGCACCTCAGGGCCCATGAGACGGCGATCCGGGCGTAAAGGGCCGGACGGGTCGAACCGCCCGGCCTTCCCTTTTACCCCTCCTGGCCGCTCTGTTGCACCAACATGGGCGACGGGACGAGGAGGCGGCCATGACTGCAATCAAGCGCTCGCCGCGTGAGAAGGACGGCTTCGCATGGGAGCCGGTGCACGACATTCTGGAGGGCGTGGAGCAGGCCGTGGCCGGGGGCTGGTATCCGGCGCGCCGCATGCTGCTGTCCCGTCTCGCGGAGGTCGCGAGGCCTCAGCTGGCGCACTGGGTTCCCGAGGTCGACGTCGAGGAAGGCGCGCGCGAGATCACCGTTTCCTTCGCCTTGCCCGGCGTGGACAAATCCGACATCCGGGTGAACGTCACCGAAACCTTGCTGACCGTCAGCGGGCGACGCCGCGAAGAAGCCCGCGCGCCCGAGGCGGGCCGGCGGGAGATGAACTCCGGGGAATTTCTGCGCCGCGTCCGGCTTCCCGACGAGATCCGGCCCGCGTCGGCGAAGGCCGCCTATCGCCACGGCGTCCTGCGGGTGACCTTGACGCGCGCGCACGCGCACGCCGGCCGCAGCGTCAAAGTCGATTAGCGGGGAGGAGCCATGGGCGGCCTTCGGGTCCTGGAGAGGACTTACCGCCACATCAACCGCTACCGCGAGGTGGCCGCGATCCTGGCCAAGCACGGCTTCGGGGACCTGCTTCACATGCTGCGCCTCGATTCACGTCTCGAGGCGGGCTTGAGGGGGATCATGCGCCATCCTCCCGTGGACACGGCTTCGCGCGCCGAGCGCGTGCGTTTGGCCGTGCAGGACCTGGGGCCCACCTTCGTCAAGGCGGGACAATACCTGTCCACGCGCGCCGACCTTCTCCCCGGCGAGTACCTGCGCGAGCTGGCCAAGCTTCAGGACCGGGTGCCTCCCTTCTCCTCGGAGGAGGCGCGCCGGGTCGTCGAAGTGGAGCTGGGCCGTCCCATCTCCCGGCTCTTCGCGCGCTTCGACAGCCGCCCGCTCGCCGCGGCCTCGATCGCCCAGATACACGCGGCCCGCCTGCCGGATGGGCGCGAGGTCGTCGTCAAGGTCGAGCGCCCCGACATACGCCGCGTCGTCGCCGTGGACTTCGAGATCATGGCGCACCTCGCGGCGCTGGCCGAGAAGCACTCCCCCGAATGGGCCCGCTGCAAGCCGAGGCGCGTGATCGCCGAGATCTCCCGCTCGCTCGACCGCGAAATGGACTTCGCGCTCGAGGCCGCGCACGCCGAGCGCTTCGCCCGCCAATTCGCCGGCGACGCCACCGTCCGCGTCCCGGAGGTCCACCGGGACCTGAGCTCCCCGCGGGTGCTGACGATGGAGCGCATCCGCGGCGTCAAGGCCGGCGACCCGGAGGCCCTCGAGCGCGCGGGCCTCGATCCCC
>JAHFCD010000356.1 GCA_023249695.1 Elusimicrobiota bacterium | reverse complement strand
AAGGAGGCCATCGGGTCGAGCGGCGCGAAGGGGTCAAACTGATTCGCCTTCGGCGAATCACTTAGACCGATCGGCGTCCGCGGCGGATCGAGGGGAAACGGATCCGGCTTCGGCGGATCGACCGCGGCGATGACCGGCTTCGGGGCTTCGACGGGCGCCGAGGGAAAGATGTCCTCGGGCCGGCCGTCCATGCGCGCGCCGCACGAATTGCAGAAGCGGGCCTCCTCGAGATTGGCGTGCGCGCAGCGCGGGCAAGGCTTGGTCGCTTTGAGCGGCTCGATCGGCGCGGCCGCGGGGGAAGGCGACGGCATGGGGGGGAGAGGGAGCGCGGCCGGAGGCGGCGGGGCCGCGGGCGTCGGAGCCGGAGGCGGAGGAAGGGGCGTGGCGACGACGGAGTCCAGGAGCGCTTTCTTGAAGGGGGGGTAGGCGATCGCGGGCTTCCAATCGGACGTGTCGTTGGAGCCGACGGGACAAACGAGGGTATCCCCATCGAAGCCGGGAAGCCTCAATAGCTCGTCTATCCCCGCCGGTCCGTGCGTGGATTGGCCGTCATGGGCGAAGAAGCGCACCGATTCAAATGTAATTTATTGGTGTTACGCCGTCATTTCCTATTATAAGATCGATCCGTGAGAGCCTACCGCGTCGCCTTGGTCACCTGTTCCTCTATAAGGGAGTTGACCGCCGATGATCACCCGCTCCTGGCCGAGCTGTGGAACCTCGGGATCAAGGCGGAAACCGCGGTGTGGGACGACCCCGCGGTGGATTGGAGCCGCTATGACGCGGCGGTGATCCGCTCCACCTGGGACTATCACCTGACCCCAGCCGCGTTTCTGGCCTGGCTCTCGCGTCTGGAGGCGCTGGGCACGGCGCTGTGGAACCCGGCGCCGGTCGTCCGCGCCAACGCCGACAAGTCCTACCTGAAGGAGCTCGAGGCGGCGGGCGTCGCCGTCGTGCCGACGATCTGGGTCCCGCGCGGGGAGACGCCGCGGCTCGACGACCTTCTCGCCGCCCGCGGCTGGAGCGAAGCGGTGGTCAAGCCGGTCATCTCGGCCGGGGCGTTCCGCACGAACCGCGTGAAGCGGGGAGACGCCGGGGGCCAGGCCGCGTTCGAGGAGGTCCTGCTCCACTCCGGGGCGATGGTCCAGCCGTTCCTGCCGGAGATCGCGGAGGAGGGCGAGTGGTCCTTCATTTTTCTGGGCGGGGTGTTCTCGCACGCGGTGCTCAAAACGCCGCGCGCCGGGGACTTCCGCGTACAAGAGGATCACGGAGGAGCCTCCGTCCGCCGGGATCCGCCGCCCGGCCTGCTCGCGCAGGCGCGCGACGCGGCGATCTCCGGCCCGGGGCCCTGGCTTTACGCGCGCGTCGACGGCGTGCGGCGCGACGGCGAACTTCTTCTCCTGGAGCTCGAGCTCATCGAGCCCGCGCTGTACTTGTCGCTCGCGCCCGGCGCCGTGAAAATGTTCGCGGAAGCGATCAAGGCGAGGGTGTCGGCACCGTCTCCCAAGACGTGACGAGCCAGCGCCGGCCGCGCTTGGTCAGGTAGTCCCTTTCCACGCCGCCGAAATTCCCGGCCCCGTCCTTCGTCTCGACGCGATAGGCGAGCAGGACGACCGCGTTTTCGTAGCCGAGGCGCTCGTACTCCACCTTTTCGATCTTGAACTTCGCCGGTCCGTGCTTGGCGAAGAAATCCTTGCCCCAGGCCTCGATCCGCTCGCGGGTCATCGGCTTGGCGATCGCGGCGTCGAAGAGCAAGGTCAGCGCGCCGGAGTTTCCGGCCGCGAAGGCGAGGACGACCTCGTCGTAGTAGGCGCGGACGTCGGCGCGCAGGCGCAGCTCGTCGTCGGACACCTTTCGCCCGAAGCTGACGTACGCGCACGACGCGAGGAGGGCCGCCGCGAGGAGAAGGAGAATGCGCATCGCGAGAGGTTAGCGCATGCCATGGGACAGGTCAAGGCATAGGCCTCTTGGCGGGCGAATCGCGGTCCGATTGGCCCAGGGAGCGCAAGCGCGTCCCTGCTACTCTTGCGGTATGAACCGAATCCCCCGCCGCTTCCTCGTGGCCCTCCTGACGGTCGCCTTCGCGTATGCGCAAGCCTCCGCCCAGCAGATATCGGTTCCGCGCGTGACGCTCACGCCGGCGCTCGGCGGGCTCGGAGCCGCGCCGGGCCTTTCCGCGCCGTCGCTCGGAAGCCCCACGGCGCCGATGCTCTCGCCGACGCTGTCGCTGACGCCCGCGCTGTCGGTCCTGCCGGCCCCGGCCATCGCCGCTCCGGCCGCCGCTCCGGCCGCCGCGATCACCGCCGTTCCGCTCGCGCTCTCGCCCGTTACCGGCGCGATGCCCGCCGCGATCTCCGCCGCTCCGTCGGCGGCGCGCTCGATCGCCCCGGCGCTCGAAGCCATGGAGCAGTCGGCCGCCTCCCATAACGGACGCGACCGCGGCGAGAATCGCGGCGGAGGGATGTTCGACGGCTCCTCCAACCGCGCCGGCGTCGCCGCGACGCCGTACATCATCAACGACGAGGGCGTGAAGATCAACGACCGCGCCGCGGTCTACTACACCGAGGTCCGCCGCATGGTCGAGCTCTACAAAGGCAAGATCGACCTCGAGGAAAGCCTCGACGTGATGGACGACGCGTACTCCGACGTCCTCGCCAAGGTCTCCGCCGTCGAAGCGGTCGCCCGGGGCCGCGGCCTGACGCAGGTGAACACCCATCTCGAGGAGACCCTCGTCTTCGTCGACGGCGTGCTCGACGACGGCGCGAAGAAGGTCGCCGTGCACACGCACCGCGTGTTCTTCCACAAGTCCAAGGAGCCGAAGTCCGAGATCGCCGAGGGCATCCGCCGCGTGGACGGCTACATCAACGACGCCGTGCGCATGTTCGGCAAGGGCGGCAAGGCCGAGCAGCAGATGGGCAAGCTCGACGAGGTCGAGCTCGTGTTCGACGCCCGCGGCTATCAGGAGATCAAGGATCACCTGAGGAAGCGCGGCGAGGAGATCGCCGCGATCACGAAGGGCCGCATCGCCTTCAAGTTCCTCGACGAGCTCGCGCCGCTCCCGAAGGAGCAGGCGGAGATCCGCGCCAAGCTCAACGACCTCGTCAAGCAGTTCGGCGGCGAGAGCGAGGGCCTCTCCAAGATCTACGAAGGCGTGATCTACTCGCGCTACGTCGGCCTGCTGCTCGAGCTCAAGACGGTCGAGCACTACCATAATCTCGGCTACAAGATCCTGCAGAGCGGCCGCGAGCTGTTCGACGCGAACGGCATGTACATCTCCGAGCTCGACGTCGTCGTCGAGAGCCCCGAGGGCGTGATCTCCGTCGTCGAGGCGAAGTCCGCCCGCGTCGGCCTTCCTCCCGAGGAGGTCCTCGAGGACAAGGTCGTCTACAAGCTGCGGACCTACAAGAAGTTCAAGGCCGAGCTCGACGCGATGATCGGCAAGAAGTTCAACGCGGTCGTGTTCGCGATGGACGTGGCGATCGACCCCAACATCGATCCTTCCGAGGTCCTGCCGAAGGACGTGCGCAAGCTCGAGCTCATCGCGTTCCTGCGCTCCCACGAGGCCGCGCTGTCCGCGGAGTACGGCTTCCCGGTCAGCTTCCTGTTCCTGCAGAGCGGGCCTCCCGGCGGCAACGTCCGCCGGGGCG
>JAHFCD010000355.1 GCA_023249695.1 Elusimicrobiota bacterium | reverse complement strand
TCTCTCGGCCCTGAAAAACATGCGCTCGAGCCTGAAGCCGGGAGGCCGGCTCGTGCTGCTCGTTCCGAACCTTCCCTGGGCTTACGGCTCCATCGACGAGCTCGCCGGGCACCGGCGCCGCTATCTGCGGGCGGGGCTTCACGCCCTGCTGGGAGAGTCGGGCTACACCGTCGAGACCATCAGCGACTTCAACCGCGTCAGCCTGCCGGCCTGGGTCTGGAACGGACGGGTGGTCAAGCGCAAGACCTTCGGGCGCGTCCAGCTCAAGCTCTTCGACACCTTCGTCTGGCTTTTCCGCCGAATCGACCGGTTTCTCCCTTGGCCCGGCCAGAGCCTCATCGCGGTGGCGCGCTCGGCCTGAGCTCGTAGAGCGCGAGCGCCCCCTCGCGCAGGACTTCGCGGCCGTAGCGCGCGAGCATCGCGTCCATCAACGCCAAGGTCCTTCCGCTGTAATAGTCCTCGTCGCGGCTATAGAGGCCGCTGCCTTCGTTGACCAGCACGAAGGTCAGGCCTTGCCGGTCCAGCTCCGAGCGCAGGGCGTCCGGGGAGGGAAGACGGTCGTAGATGATCTGCGTCTGAATGACCGGATCGCCCCATTGGTAAGCCGCGCGCAGGTGGTAGCCCCGGATCTCGCGAAAGAGCAGGACCTTCCCCCCTCGCGGGACGAGGGCCGCCGCCTTCTCGTAAAAAAAGACGAAGGGAAGCTGGCGGGCGCGATAGACCTGGCGCGCGGGCAGGCCGGGCATCGCGCGGGAATGCAGGGCCAGGACGGCGAAGAGCTCGTTGCCCTGGCTCAGGCCCGCCGCGGGCCGCAGCCCGCACGCGACGACGAGGCAGGCGGCGACCCGGCGAAACCCGGGCTCCCGGCAGGCCTGCGCGCACCACCAGCCGCAGGCCAGGGCTCCGATCGGGAGCAGAGGCGTCAGGTAGCGCCACGCCTCGTGATAGCGCACGGTCAGCGCGGCCAGCGGCGCCGTCGCGAGGAAGAGGAACAGGAGCCGCGGAGGAAAGCTCCGGCTCCGTCCGATCGCCAGGGCCGACAGGCCGGCCGCGGGCAGCAGCAGGAACTGCGGGCCGTAACGCCACAGCAGGGCCGCGTCCCGGGGAAAGCGCCAGAGGTTGTTGCGATCGAGCCCTTGGGCGATGAGCGCGGGTTCCCAGCGGCCGCCGAAGACGGAGGAGTACAGGGGCCAGACCGGATTTCCGGTCGCCAGCCAGGTCTTCAGGAGCCACGGCGCGGCCGGCAGGGCCGCGCAGAGGGCGAAGAGCGCCGCGCCGGCGCGGCGGCGGGAGTCGAGAAGAAGCCAGACGAACAGGGCGCCGGCGAGCGCCAGGCCCTGGAGCTTCGTCGCGATCGCCAGGCCGCTGCAAAGCCCCGCGGCCGCGAGCAATCCCCGCCCGCCTTCCTTCGACCAGCGCCACAGCGCGAGGCACGCCAGGAGATGAAACAGCGCCAAGGCCCCGTCGCAGTGGGGCTCGGCGACGAGCTCCAGGAACAAGGGCTGGGCCGCGAGCAGGGCCGCCGCCGTCCATCCCGCGGCCTCTCCCCCTTCGTCGCGTCCGACCCGGAAGACCGTCAGCACGAGAGCGGCGCAGAGCAGCCCGTGAAGGAGCGCGGCGAGAGGCTCCTGTCCCAGGGCGAGGGGCGCCGCGTAGATCATTTCCAGGAGGTGAGGCCAGTGGCTGTGCAGCAGCCACGGGATTTCCCGCACGGCGTCCCCCTCGAGGTAAAGCCGGGGGATCGCGAGGTGGTAGGCCAAGGCGTCCCAGCCCACCGGCGGAGCCAGGTCGTTGACCAAGGCATGGAAGGCGATGAACGCCAGCGCGACCGCGAGCGCCGTTTTCCAGGGCGGAGACGCGCCGCGAGGGCGCCAAGCCGGCGGCGTCCTCAACAGGCCGCGCGCCTCGTAAAGCCCCGCGAGGAGGAAGGCCGCCAGCAGCAAGCGTATGCCGAGCTCGAGCCTCCCGGCCATTCCCGCCGCGAGGAGCAAGGTGCCGAAAAGTCCGACGCCGAGGGCGAGAGGGAGGGCGGCCAGGGCCCCGTCGTCCGGTACGGCCAGGAGGCGGCAGAGTCGGCGCCCGCAGCCCCACAGGCTGATGAAAACCAAGGCCGCGGCGAGGGCGGGGCCGGCCGTGGTTCCGAGGAAAACGCTCAGGCAGGAGAGATCGAACGCTCCCGGCGACTCGACGAGGTAGCGGACGAAAGGGATGTTGCGCAGGACCGCCAGCACGGCCCACAGCAGCAAGCCCAGTCCCATGCCGTAGATGATACTTAAGTCGAGCCCTCGGGGTTTGACACCCCCCCCGGGTTGTGCGATAATAAGGCCTTACCCCTCTATGTCCTGGTTTCAGAAAAAGCCCCCCGAGCCGGCCTCCGAAAGCCCTAAAACCACGCCTCCGGCGCGGGCGGCGAAAGGCTTGAAGGTCTCCTCGATCCTCGCCGAGGATACCGTTATTTTCCCCGTCGAAGGCCTGGACAAGGCGGCCGTCCTGCAGACCTTGGCCGCGGCGGTGTGCGGAAAGGCCGGCATCGCCGACTGGGCGAGCTTCCTCGCGAAGGTTCAGGAGCGCGAGCAGGGCATCTCGACGACGCTCGACACCGGCCTGAGCCTCCCCCACGCGCGCATGGACGGCATTACCGCGATCCTGGCCGGCATGGCGATCCTCAAGAAGCCGATCCCCGATCCCAAGCAGGCGGATCTGTCGATCCGAGTCATGTTCCTCTTCTTCTCGCCGAACAAGCAGGACGCCTTCCCGCTGCACCTCCAGCTCCTGCGCGGCGTGTCGTCCCTGTTCCAGCCGGCCCTCATCGATCAGCTCACCGCGTCTTCCAGTGCCGCCGCGGCGCTCGAGCTGGTCAAAAAACTTGAAGCCTGAGCCGCGCCCCGGGCGGCGCGTCACCGAAGTCGTCGTTCTGACGACGGCCATGCTGTCGTTTATCTCCTTCTGGCGCGCGGCCGCGATCGTGCTCTGCGACCTGGCCTCGACGGCGTACTATATCGGCGGCATCGTCGAGCAGGCGGTCGGCCCCGCCGCCCCGTGGTTCATCCTCGGCGTGATGCTCTTCTCATACGCGATCCGCGCCGTGTACATGGAATCGTGCTCGATGTTCGTGCGTGGCGGCGTGTACAAGGTCGTGAAGGAAGCCATGGGCGGAAAGCTCGCCAAGGTTTCCGCGGCCGCGTTGATGTTCGACTACATCCTGACCGGGCCGATCAGCACCGTCTCCGCCGGTCAATATCTCGCCGGCCTGCTCAACACCCTCTTCCCCTACATGCGCATCGACTGGCACCTGGACCCGCATTCGTTCGCGGTGGTCTTCGGCATCGCCGCGACGCTGTACTTCTGGTGGGAGAACATCAAGGGCATCCACGAGTCGAGCGACAAGGCTCTCAAGATCATGCAGCTGACCACGGTGATGGGGGCGGTCATGATCGTCTGGTGCGGCATCACCATCTGGGTTCGCGGCGCCGCCCTGCCGCCCTTCACGCTCAAGTTCAGCGAAGAGGGCCTGGGCTGGGCCGCGCACATCTCCTGGCTCAAGCCCGTGGGCGCGATCGGCATCATCATGGCGTTCGGCCATTCGATGCTGGCGATGAGCGGCGAGGAATCCCTGGCCCAGGTTTACCGCGAGATCGAGGCGCCG
>JAHFCD010000354.1 GCA_023249695.1 Elusimicrobiota bacterium | reverse complement strand
ACGCCCGAGTGGCTCAAATTCTCGGACGATCTGCTCTGACCTGACCGGAGAATAATGGCCGACGAAGAAGCGCGGTTCCAACGCAAGACCGTCCTCGTCAAGCGCGCCCTGCAGCTCAAGTACATCGGGATGGTGTTCCTGAGCGTCCTCGTCGCGTCGATGATCGTCGGCGGCGACGTGTACTACTCGCTGATGCGGGTCATGCTGACGGAGTGCCCGTCGGTCACCGACCGCGTCGTGCAGTTCAACACGGTCCTGCTCGTGAAGATCGCGCTGTACCTCGGCCTGATGCTCCTGATCTCGCTGTACGTCTCGCACCGGTTCGCCGGTCCGATCTATCGCTTCGAGAAGAGCTGCCAGTCGCTCAGCACCGGCGACCTGACCCACCGCGTGTCCCTGCGCACCGGCGACGAGCTCATGGAGCTTCAGGAAGAATTCAACGGCATGGCCGCGGCGCTCCAGGCCCTGCTCCAGAAGGACCGCAACCTCGCCCAGCGCCTCTCCGAACGCATCGAGGAGATCGCCAAGCGCCTGCCCGAAGGCGCCGGCGGCGCGCGCGACGACCTGAAGGCGTTCAAGCTCGAGCTCGACCATCTGACCAAGTCGTTTAAAGTCTGACCGCTCCCGCCGTCCCTCTTATGCTCAAACGATCGCTCGCCGCCCTGCTGTGCCTCGCTCTCGCCGGGACTTCGGCGCGGGCGCAGGGCGCGCCGCGCCAGGCCTCCACCGAGCGCGTGTACACGATCGAAGAGACCCTGCGGCTGATGCGCAACGACCCCAAGCTCCAGAGCGCCGAGCAGGACGTCATCATCGCCGAGGCGCGCGTCAACGAGGCGCGCCTGCGCTTCCTGCCCGACATCGGCCTGCAGGCGAGCGCCACCAAGTACGCCGCGCGCTATCCGTTCGCGCTGTCCCCCGAGTTCCGCAGCCTCCTCCTGTTCCCGGGCGCGTCGAGCCAGAACATCTACTCCGGCCGGGCCTACTTCAACATGGCGCTCTACGAAGGCCGGCGCACGCTGAACACCCTGCGCCTGGCGCAGGCGTCGCAGAAGCAGGCGCTGTCCAACCGCGACTCGGTCAAGATGGACGTGACGCTGCGCGCGAAGGAGGCTTTCTATCGCCTCCTGCTCGCGCAGGAACGCACGAGCGCCTTCGACCTGCATCTGAAGACCGTCGAGGCGGCCTCGTCGGGCGACCTGGGGCCCTGGGAGCGCGTCGAAGCCGAGTCGGCCCTCGGCCTCGCGCGCGCGCGCGCCGCCGAAGCCAAGCACGCGCTCGACGCCGCGCGCCTGCTGTTCCTCAACACCTTGAGCCTGGAGCTCGACACCCCTTTCCGCGTGGCGGGCAGCCTCGAGACCGTCCCCGCGAAGGCCGAGGTCGAGAAGGCCGTGATCTGGGCGATGGAGCTGCGCCCCGAGCTGCAGTCGCAGACCTACCGCGTGCAGATGGACGCGATCGGCGTGAACCTGGCGCTCGGCCGCCGCAACCCGACCGTGTTTCTCGCCGGCGACTACGAGCTGACCGCCCAGCGCTTTCCGCTGAAGAACAACAACTGGGACATGACGCTCGGCATCACGATCCCCTTCGCCTACGACTTCTGGAGCCAGCTCAAGCAGAAGCGCGCCGAGCAGCGCCAGGGCGAGCTGACCCGCGCCGAGCTGCAGGATCGCGTGCGCCTCGAGGTGCGCCAAGCCGCCGAGACTTTGCGCTGGTGGCAGGAAGAGTGGCCGCACCGCGAGAGCCAGTGGAAGAAGGTCTCCTCCCTCTACGACGACGCCGTCGGCAAGCCCGGCGGGGCGCTCTCGCGCCTGCGGGCCCGCGACGGCGTCCTCGAGCTGCGCCTCGCCTATCTCTCCGCCGTCACGGAGCACATCCTGGCCCGCGCGCGGTTCGAACGCGCCGTGGGACGGGAACTACCGCGATGATGCTCGGGTCCCTTCCTAACGGCGTGTGGAAGGGACACTCCCTCGCCTTATGGCTCGGTCGCCGGATCGCCTTGCTCTTTCTTTTCGTCATCCCTTCCCACGCCGTCCCCGATCTCAGCGCCGAGGCCCTGCTGCGCGATCACCTGTGGCGCGAGGTGCGCCAGGCGCCGGCGAACCGGAGGCCGAAGGTCGGGCTCGTCCTGTCGGCCGGCTCCCTGCGCGGCGTCGCGCACGTCGGCGTGATCCAGGTGCTCGAGGACGCCGGCTTTCCGATCGACTCGGTCGCGGGAACCTCGATGGGCGCGGTCATGGGCGCGATGTACGCGTCGGGCCTGCCGATCAAGAAGATCCGCGAGTTCGCCGGCACGATCAAGGTCGGCAGCGGCAACGACCTGACATCGGCGCGCCTGATCTCCCTGCTGCTCTTCGACAAGCTCCTGTCCTCGGAGAACACCGAGCTCATGCTGCGCAAAGGCCTCGGCGGCATCCGCTTCGACCAGACGCTCAAGCCGTTCGCCTGCGTCGCGATGGACGTGTACACGGGCGAGGCCATCATCTTCCGCGATGGCGACGTGGCCAAGGCCGTCCGCGCGAGCATGAACCTGCCCGGCATTTTCCGGCCGCTCGAGTACCGCCACCGCTTCCTCGTCGACGGCGGCGTCGTCGACTACATCCCGGTCGACGCGTCGCGGCTGCTCGGCGCGCAATGGACGATCGCCAGCGTCACCGAAACGGACTACACGACGGCGCGGCCGGAGAACGTGCTCGAGAGCCTGCTGCAGGTCATCGACATCCGCGGCTCCTACCTGTCCCACGAGCAGCGCAAGCAGGCGGACTTCCTGATCGAGCCGTCCGTCGGCGACATCGGCATGTTCGAGGATCACCGCATCACCGAGGCCATCGAGAAAGGCGTCGTCACCGCGTCCTCGCGCCTCGAGGCCGCGAAGGAAAGCTTGATCCTGGCCTCGATCCCCCAGCTGAGCGACGGCTGGGGCGCCAAGGCGGCGAAATGATCCGACTCGCCCTCGCGCTCGCCGTGCTGCTGCTCGCGGGCCCCGCCCGCGCCTGGCGCCTGTGGGGCGAGGCCTCGGACAAGAAGATCGTCCCGGTGCAGGCGCTGTCCGACGCGCACAAGCCGGCCGAGGTCGTCGCGGCGCTGACGCCCGATTTTCTGCAGACCCTGCGCGGCACCGACCTGCGCCAGGCCTACGTGCTCATGGGCGACAACCTCGACCTCCTCGGGCGCGTCGACGAGGCGCTCGGCGTCTACCAGCTCGGCGTGAAGCTGTTCCCCAAGAACGTGGACCTGCTCACCCGCCAGGGCGACATGCTCCACCGCACCGGCCTCGACGAGCAGGCCCGGGTCTTCTACCTGAAGGCGATCCTCTACGAGCCGAAGCACTTCGGCGCCCACCTCGGCCTCGCCGAGATCGATCTCCGCTTCGGCTTCCTCGACCGCTCCGCGTCGCATTACGAGACCGCGCTCGAGACGCTCGATGGGCGCGCGGACGTCTGGCGCTCCTACTCCCAGACCTTGCTCGCCGAGCGCGAATGGGCGACCGCGGACCTGGCCATCGCCCGCGCGATCTCGCTCGAGCCGAATAATCCGGAGGGCCACGTCCTCACCGCCTTCGCCCGGCGCGCGCAGGGCGACGCGACGGGGGCCCTGTCGGCGCTCGACGACGCGCTGGCCCTGGGCGCGGGCGTCGGCGCGCGCCGCGCC
>JAHFCD010000353.1 GCA_023249695.1 Elusimicrobiota bacterium | reverse complement strand
CTCGAGGACGAGGCCCATCGCGATGCCGGCGCAGGCGGCCTTCATGGGCACGCCGGCGTCGAACAGGGACAAGGAGCCGCCGCAGATGGAGGCCATGGACGAGGAGCCGTTGGACTCCCATATTTCGGAAACTACCCGAAGGGTATACGGGAACTCGTCGACCGGGGGAAGCAGGGCGGCGAGGCTGCGGCGCGCGAGCGCGCCGTGCCCGATCTCGCGGCGGCCGGGTCCGCGCTCGGGGCGGACTTCGCCGACGGAGAAGGACGGGAAGTTGTAATGGAGCATGAAGCGCTCCTTATATTCTCCCTCAATCACGTCCATGATCTGCATGTCGCCCGGGGTGCCGAGCGTGGTGCTGCAGAACGCCTGCGTCTGGCCGCGCTGGAAGACCACCGAGCCGTGGAGGCGCTCGAAGGGCTTCATCATGATCTCGATGGGGCGGATTTCCTCGAAGCCGCGGCCGTCCGGGCGCTGCTTCGCGTCGAGCGTGAGAGCGCGCGACTCGGTGTAGAGGATGTCCTCGATGATCTTGCCGACCCACTTGGAGCCGTCGAGATAAGCCGGATCGGCTTTCTTCTCGTCGAGCTCCTTCTTGACGGCGTCCTTCAGCGCGTCGACCTTGGCGTCGAGGCCGTGCTTGTCGAGCTTGGCGCGAAGGGCGTTCTTGATGCCTTCCTCGCACTTCGCCTTGACGAGCGTCGTGACGGCGGCGGGAATCTCGAGCGCCTTCGGGTACTTCTTCGTGATCTTGCGGCCCGAGGCCTCGGACTGCTTGAGGAGGTTGAGCTGGAGTTCGCAGAGCTTGTTGATCTCCTTCTGGGCGAGATCAAGCGCTTCGGCGAACACTTCTTCGGAGACTTCCTGGGCCGAGCCTTCGACCATCAGGAGGGCGTCCTTCTTGCCCGCGACGATGAGCTCGAGGTCGGCGAGAGCGCGCTGCTCCCACGTCGGGAAGATCACGAATTCGCCGTTGACGCGGCAGATGCGGAGGCCGCCGACGGGGCCGTTCCACGGGGCGTCCGACAGCATGAGCGCCGCCGAGGCGCCGGTGATGCCGAGGACGTCCGCGTCGTTCACCATGTCGCACTGGACGACGATCGACTGCACCGAGGTCTCGAAGTTCCAGCCTTCGGGGAACAGCGGGCGGATCGGGCGGTCGATGAGGCGCGAGGTCAAGGTCTCCTTGTCGCGGGGACGCATCTCGCGCTTGAAGAAGCCGCCGGGGACGCGGCCGGTCGCGTAGGCGCGCTCGCGGTAGTCTGAAGTAAGAGGGACAAACATCACGTCCTTCGGGTTCTTCTGTACCGTAGCGGCCGTGAACACGATGGTGCCTTCGAGGTGCACGGTGACGGCGCCGCCCGCCTGCTTGGCGAGGGTGCCGGTCTGCAAAGTAATGGTCTTACCGCCCACAGTTTCCTGCAGGCTGATCTTTTGGTTGAAAGCCATGGTTTATTTCCTCAGGTCCAACTGCTTCAGGATGGTGTTGTAGCCCGTCAGGTCGCGCTTCTTCAGGTAGGACAGAAGGCGACGGCGCTGGCCGACGAGCATCAGAAGTCCGCGCTGGGTCGCGTAGTCCTTCTTGGACACTTTGAGGTGGGAGGAGAGGTGCTTGATCCGCTCCGTGATCAGAGCGATCTGGACCGACGTGGAGCCGGAGTCCTTCTCGCCCTTGCCATGCTTCTTGTATAGCTCGATTTTATTTTCTTTCGTTATCATGACGGTATTCTACGAAACCCCGACGGAACCGTCAAGCTGGTTTCCTGCGGGCCGGCTTCGAGGCGAGCGGCAGGCGGACGGTGAAGACGCTGCCGCCGTTGGCGGCGTCGGCGTATTCGATGCCGCCGCCGTGCAGCTCCGCCAGGCGGCGGGCGATGGACAGGCCGAGGCCGAGGCCCCGGCCTCGCGGCGGCAGGTCCGCCGCGGGGAAGCGGCTCAGGTCGAAGACCTGGCCGCGGAGCGACTCCGGCAGCCCGGGGCCTTCGTCCGTGACCGTCAGCACCGCTTCCTCGTTTCGGCGCTCGATGCGCGCGGTGATGACCGAGCCCTTCGGCGAGAACTTGATCGCGTTTGACAGGAGAATCCACGCGATCTGTCGAACGCGCGGCTTGTCGGCGCGGCCCTTCAGGAGGCGCGCGGAAATGTCCAGCGTCTGGTCCTTCGCCCGGGCGGCGCTGGCCAGCGATTTGGCCGCTTCGCGCACCGCCGTGCCCAGGTCGCACGGCTTGACCGTCAAGGTCAGCATGCCGGTCGCGGTTTGGGAGGCGTCGCGCAGCTCCGCGATGAGCCGCTTCAGGTCGCCGAGGTTTCGGCAGGTCGTCTCGAGGGCCTTCTGGGTCTCGGACTCGTCGAGCTCGCCTTCCCGCATCATCCACGCCCACCCCGCGGCGCTGCTCAGCGGCGTGCGCAGCTCGTGGGAGATGACGGACAGGAATTCGTCCTTGGCCAGCGCGGTATTGTACGCCGTGGTCACGTCCGTGGCCACGCCGAGCACCCCGGTCACCTTGCCCCCCCAGTCGAGCCGGGGCGAGTAGCGCGTCTCGAAGGCCAGGCCCTGAACGGGCAGGACGGTCGTGACGGTCTCGCCTTTCAGCGCGCGGCGGCAGGCGTCGAGGATCAGCGGATAGTCCCGATACAGATCGAAGACGGATTTGCCGACGACCTCCCCGGCCTTGAGGCCCAGCGCGTCGAGGCCGCGGCCTTCGGAGAGCGTGAAGACGCCGTCCGGATCGAGCGCGAAGAGGACGATCGGCGCGTTGGCGACGACGGTCTTCAGCAGTTCAATGGGGTCGAGCGCGGGGCTGGTGCTGCGAGAGGTCATCGAGGGTCTCCTTAAGAAGGGCGAGGGCGGAGGTGGCGGCGCGGGTCCGGACGGCCTCGCGCGGGCCGTGAATGTCGTGCTTTTGGGCGCGCAGAGATCGTCCCGGACCGGAGACCGCGACGTAGACCAAGCCGACGGGCTTCTCCTTCGTGCCGCCGTCCGGGCCGGCGATGCCGGTGACGGCGACGCCGATGTCCGCGCCCGCGGCCTTGCGTGCCCCGAGCGCCATGGCCTTCGCGCACTCCTCCGACACGGCGCCGCGCGTCTTGATCACGGAGGAGCTCACCCCGAGAAGCCTCGTCTTGACCGCGTTGTCGTAGGCGATGACTCCGCCCTTGAACCAGGCCGAGGATCCGGGCACGGAGGTCAGCCGCCCCCCCAGGGACCCCCCGGTGCAGGACTCCGCGACGCCGAGCGTCAGGCTCATTTCCCGCAGGCGCGCGCCGAGCGAGGACTCGAGCGTCGCGTCCCCCTCGCCGAAGCACCACCGTCCGACGGCGATCAGCGCCGCGCGGCGCAGCGCCCGGATCTGAGCGCGCGCGGCGGCCGCGGTGCGCGCGCGCGCCGTCGCGTGAAAGGAGACCTCCCGGCCCGAGGCGAGGATCGTGAACGACGCGGCCGGAAAGAGGGCGCGGACCGGATCGAGCTTCTCGTCGGCGACGGACTCGGGCACGCCGACGAGGCGCAGGGACAGCGAGGCCGCGCCCATGCCGCGCGCGTGGCGCTTCGCGAGCCGGGGCAGGGCGCGCTCGAAGATCGGCGCCATCTCGGAATACGGGCCGGGCAGCAGGATCATCGAGCGCGGGCGCCCATCCGTCCACCGGAACTCGAGGCGTTGGCCGGGCGCCGAGC
>JAHFCD010000352.1 GCA_023249695.1 Elusimicrobiota bacterium | reverse complement strand
GGCGACCGCGGGGTTCGGGGCCTGGGCCTTCGCGGCGGCGAAGTGGCGCATCGGCCGCGACCTGCTCGAGCCCGCGCGCTTTTGGCGCTTCCCGGCGTTCCTCCTTTATCTGATCGCCTTCGTGCTCGGCTTCGAGAAGGCGTCGGCGTATTTTTCCCTGCTCCTGCCCGTCACCGCGACCGTGATGGCCGCGCTCGCCGAGCCCACGACGCCCGAGGCGTGGCACCGCTGGCTCGCCTCGCCGGATTGGGAGGAACGGATCAACCGGACGCCGTCCTGGATCACGGGCGCCGCGATCTGCCTCGCCGCCGCGCTGTTCATCTCCTTCATACCGGCGATGCCCGGCCTCGCGCCGTACCGCCGCCTGCCGCTGCTGCTGGCGCTTTACCTCGTTCGCGACGCCGCCTTCATCCAGTCCTGCCGCTTCACGAAGAGCCGCCGTCCCGAGATACTGGCCGTCGTATTTCTCAGCCTGGCCTACCTGGTGCCGTTGATCCTCCTCAGCACCGCGAACCTGCGCGTCCTTCTGCACGCGTTCATGCCGGTGATCGCCAAGGACGCCGCCGCGTGGGAGAATCTGCTGCCGGGCCTCCTCTGGGCGGCCGGTTCGCTCGCGGCCCTGGCGTTCGTCTCGCGCCGCGCGGCTTCGTAACGGGGACGGCTTATTTGGAGGTGGCGGTGAAAACGCCGTCCCAGCCGGGCGGCGGGGGTTCGGCGCGGAAAGACTCCAGGCGCTCGACATACAGATCGTAGAGCTTGCCGAGGCGCCAGGTTTCGCCCAGGGCGCGCGCCTCGGCCATCAGGGCGGCGGCCTCCGTGAAGCGAGCGGAGCGGTAAACGGTCAGGAACTCCGCGTGCTTCGCGGCGAGCGCCAGGAACGGCGCGGACTTCGCGACGGCGGGGTCGCCGATCAGGGCGAAGATGTTGACCGGCTTGGTCTTGCCCTTGACCTTGATGAGGTCGAGCTCGATCGCGGCGAAATCCGGCGTCTGCGCGCGGGTCACCGGGCCGATCACGATGTGGACGCCGTAGGTCTTGGATTGGCCCTCGAGGCGCGAGGCGAGGTTCACGTCGTCGCCGAGCACGGTGTAGTCCACGCGCAAGGTCGAGCCCATGTTGCCGACGACGGCGGGGCCGGTGTTGAGGCCGGTGCCGATCTCGATCAGCGGCAGCGCGATGCCCTTGGCCTTGGCCTCCGCCTGCCACCGGGCGTTGAGCCGGGCCAAGCTTTCGTGCATCTTGAGGGCCGCCTCGCAGGCGCGGCGAGCGTGGTTGGGCACGTTCATCGGGGCGTTCCAGAAGGCCATGATGCAGTCGCCCATGTACTTGTCGATGGTGCCGTCGTGCTGCAGGATGATCTCGGTCATCGGCGTCAGGAAGTTGTTGATGAAGACGGTCAGGCCGTGCGGGTCGAATTTTTCGGAGATCGTGGTGAACCCGCGGATATCGCAGAAGTGGAAGGTCATCTCCCGCGTCTCGCCGCCGAGCTGGACGCCTTCCGGATTCTTCGCGAGCTTCTCCACGACCTTCGGCGACAGGTAGCGGCCGAAGGTGTCGGTGATGCGGCGCTTGTCGCCTTCGGTGCGCACGAAGCTGACGGCCGACCAGGTCGCGTAGACGGTGAACAGCCCCAGGGAAGGGAACAGGGGGTCGAGCAGCCAGCGCCAGGCGCTGAACGCGTGCCAGGACATGCCGACCGACAGCGCGATCGCGGCGGCGGCGAGGGGGCCGGCCCACATCGCGCCCGCCCGGCTCAGCACCCAGAGCAGGAGCAGGCCGAGCGCGAGCAGATAGAGGAACTCGGAGCCGAGCGCCCAATCCGGGCGTTTGAGGAAGGTTTGGGTGAGGATCTGCTCGGTGACGTTGGCGTGGACCTCGACGCCGGGCGCGGCCGGGTTCAGCGGCGTGGCGCGGATGTCCTTGAGCCCGGTCGCGCTCGTGCCGATGAAGCAGATCGAGCCCTCGATCGCCGCGCGGTCGAAGCCTTTTTCGAAGATCTTCCAGGCCGGGATCGTGCGGCCGGGCGCGGCCTTCGTGTAATACACCCAGATGCTGCCGTTCTCGTCGGTCGGGATCATGTACCGGCCGACCTTGATGACGACGACGTCGCGGTCCTTGCCGCGGCCGCCGGAGTATTCGGTTCCGGCGCCGGCGAGCTTGATCGCGAAGTCCTTGAGGCCCTGCCCGACGCGCAGCGCCTCGAGCGACAGCGCGGGCACGACCTTGCCGCGAAGCTTGAAGATCAGCGGCGTGCCGCGAATGACCTGGTCGAGCTCGGGCTCGAACCCGACGTTGCCGAGCCCCGCCGCGGCGCGCTCGAGCTGGATCAGGTTCGAGACGGCGCCGGGATAGTCGCGGATCATCGGCCGGTCGTCCGGGGTTCGGGCCATGTAGGTGATCGCGGCTTTATCCGAGACGGAGACGGAGTTTCGCTCTCCCGTGAGCGCGTAGCCCAGGACCGCGTTGCCCCCGCGCAGGGCGCGCGCGAGGATGTCGTCGTGGTCGGGGAGCTTCGCGACCTGGCCTCTCAGCGCGTCGAACTCGGGCGTCGAGGGCCAGGAGACGGCGATGCGCTTGGGAGAGGTGCGGTCGGGCTCGGAGAAGAAGACGTCGTAGGCCGTGACCGCGGCTCCGAGGTCCTGAAGCTTGTTCTCGAGGCGGGCCACCTGGGTCCGGGGCCAGGGCCACTGCCCGAGCTTGGCGAGGGACTCGTCGTCGAGGTCGATCACCCGGACGGACACGTCGGAGTATTCGCGCGGCTTCAGCTGCTGGAACGCGTCGAAGGCCCGGTGCTGGATCCAGACGACCCAGGAGAAGCCGGAGACCTGAAGGACCAGCACGCAGGCGAGCGCCGCCCCGGGCAGGGCCCAATGCGTGCGTTTCGCGAGCCTCTGTCCCAGGGACATGGCCGCGATTGTAGAAAATGTGACGGTAATGTGGGATAATCCTTCCCCTATGAAATCCATTTTTTCCCTCCTGATTTTGGCAGCCGTGTCCGCGTCGGCCCAGGCGCCCGCGCCGAACGTCGATCGCGAAAGCCAGGACGCCTCGCGCCGCGGCGCCGCCGAGCGCAAGGCCGCCGCCGCCGCCGAAGCCGCGGCCGCTCTTTCCGGGGACATCTCCTTCGAGGCGGTCCTCGCCGCCCCCGGCGACCTCGATCTCAACGAGCGCTTCGCGCGGGAGCAGATCAAGCGCGGCGACCTGCGCGGCGCCGCGACGACCCTCGAGCGCATCCTGATCCTCGCTCCCGGCCGCGACCGCACGCGCCTGCTCTACGGCGCGGTGCTCTACCGCCTCGACGCCCTGCAGGACGCCGAGCGCGAGCTGCGCCTCGTCGTGTCGCGGCCGGCCCCCGCCGACGCCCTCGCGGAAGCCAAGGCCTACCTGAAGCTCGTCGAGGGGCGCCATCGCAAGACCCACTTCGACGCGCGCGTCAGCCTCGGCTACGGCTACGACGACAACCGCAACTCCGCGGCGGACTCGGACCAGAACCTTTTCTTCGGCGTGCCGATCCCGCTGAGCCCCGGGTCCCGCCGCCGCGACGACACGAACGTCTCCTTCTCCGGGGGCCTCGGCGTCTCCCGCGACTTCGGCGGCGCCAAGCCGCAAAAGGCCTTCGCGAACCTCGGCTACTACCGCGGCGAGCAGACCTTGGTGAACTCCCTCGACCTCCAGGCCTACAGCGTCAAC
>JAHFCD010000351.1 GCA_023249695.1 Elusimicrobiota bacterium | reverse complement strand
GTCGCGATCCCGGTCGGCTCCTCGCCGCGGCCGCGTCCCCACCTCTGCTCCCAGAAGATCCCGCCGTCCGCCGACAGGCGGCGCACCACGAGCTGGCCGTTGATCCCGCCCGAGAGCGGCACCGCGGCGTAGATGAGGTCCCCCGCCGCGATCGAGACCGTGCCGCCGCCGCCGCCCGCGATGTGCTCGGCCCGGACGGAGCAGGACAGCAGGACGAGGGCCAGGGCGAGCTTCACGCGCGGGATTTTACCACTTACTGAACACGAAGGTGCAGGTGGTTGTCATGGCCGGGCCAAAAGGCCATCAACGAGGCGGCGCGGTCGCGCTCCGGGGAGCCCGCCGCGGCCGCGAGGACCGCGCTCTCCAGGTGCTTCGCGATGAAGATGTGGGTAGGCTTGAAGGCCGGGTCCGGGTTGGCGAGGATGGCCTGGACGAGCATCCAATTGCGCTCGGCGTCGAAGCGCACAGCGCGGCCCTCGCTGCTCCCGGTGAGGCCGTCGCGCCCGCCGGTGAAGCGCACGAAGTTCAGGGTCTCCACGGGCTTGCCGGTCCGCGCGTCGGTCATGTAGAAGCCGATGTCCACGTCGCGGCCCGTCTGGTGGGACGCGTGGCCGCCGAGCTGGCCGCCGTTGGCGCTGGAGATATCGCCGACCGCCAAATTGGTCTCCGCCTTGCCGGCGCCTTTCATGTAGGCCGCGATCTTGCGCAGGCCGTCGACGAGGGGCTTCGTCCCCCAGTTCGTCTGCCGGCCCGCGTGGATGAACGCGTAGCCGAAGCCCTGGATCATCTCGATGCCGCTGTAGAACCGATTGCGCACGGAGCGGGCGACGCCGGTGACCCACTGGCCGGCCTCGTCCAGGCTCTCCGAGACGTAGGCGCGGGAGTCGTTCCAGGCGCCGGCGACGCGCTGGGAGAAGGTCGGCTCGGAGTAGGCCTGAACCTGGGGGACCGGCGAGGACAGCGGCCCGCGGTTGCGGAGCGGGAGCTGGATGGCCGGCGCGTAGACGGCCGGATGGACGGCCCCGAAAAGGCCGCCCGAGGCGCCCGCCGAGGGGGCCGCCGCGACGGCGTCCTCCGGCCTCGAGTTCAACGACGAGCCGAGCGTCTCGCTGCCGTCGAAAAAGCCGCCGTGGAACGAGGCGTCGTCCGCCTTCCGGCGCATGCCCTCCGGGATCATCGCGTCGCGGCGGCGGCGCACCTCGGCGACGCGCTCCTCGGTGGTCGGCTCGAAGGTGACCCGGTCCGGAAATTCGCGGCGCAGGCGCTGGAGCTTCTCGCGGCATTGGCTTTTCGTGATCTTGCCGCGCTTCCAGGACAAGGTCTGGCCGGCCTCGTCCGTCTCGCTCTCGACGCCGGCGCCGAGGCGGTTCGCGGCGTTCTGGGCTTCCTTCTCGCGCTTCGCCGAAGGCCCCGGCGCGGGGTCCCCCTCCTTGCGCGGCGCTCCGGGATCGACGAGGCGGATCGCGACGGCTTCGGCGTCGCAGGCGTTCTTGATCTGGTCGGCCGGCTTGAGCGGAGGGATCTTCGGCGGCTCCGGCTTCGGCGCTTCCGTTTTGGCCGCCGGCGCGGGAGCAGGCGTCTCTGTCTCGTCGGCGCGCGCGGGAAAGGAGGCGCCGAAAAGGAGCGCCGCCAGGAGGAGCCGGACCGACGAGCCGGGACGAGTCATCCCTCGAAGAGTAGCGGAAGAACCCCGTTCGCGCCAGCCCTAAAGACCTAGGCGTCAATAGGCCTAAAGGCCCGGACTCAGCGCCGGCGGCGGAACAAGGGCAGGACCCCGATTCTCGGGGTGAAATCCCGGAACAGCGGGTCGGGATTGTTCTGCCACATCAGCAGCGGCGCCGGGGCCGACACCGGCGCGTAGGCGCCGCCCGTCGCGAGGGCGGCCAGCTCGATGGTCGCCTGGGGATCGAGACGCAGCCACGGCGAGATCAGGAGCCAGTCGGGCTTGAGGAATCCCAGCTCGTCCCTGTAGACGGGCTTCACGCCGGCGGCGAACATCAACGACAGGTTGTCGGCGTCGGAGTAAGCCGTCTCCCCGCCTTCGGCCTTGATCGCGCGCGCGACGGACTCGATGTAGCCCTCGGGGCCGCGCGCGACCTCGCCAAGAAAACGCGCGAGGTCGGAGCGGGGCCGCGCGTCGCGCAGGCGCTGGCGCATCATGCCGGACACGGACGCGACCGGCTGCGCCGGCGCGGCGAGCAGGGACGCGGCCTTCAGCGGCAGCCAGCCGGCCCAGTTCACCGCCGCGAGAGCGCCCGCCAGGGCGAGCGCGCGCGCGGCGCGCCCGTCGGCGAGCTCCGCGATCCAGCGGCCGGACAGATAGGCCAAAACCGGAAGGGCGCCCATCAGATACCGCCCGTAAGGCTCGGCGGCGGAGACGGAGAGAAGCCCGAGCGTCGCCGCGAGCCAGAGCCAGGACAGGCGCGTCATGTTCGCCGCTCCCCTCGCCGCCGGCTCGCGCGCGGCGAGCGCGCCGATCCAGAGAAGGGACGCCGCCGCGGCGAGGCGGGACAGCGAGCCCTCGGACGCCAGGCCGCAGAGCAGCGCGAAGCCGGCGAGCACGAGGGCCGGCTTGCGGCGCTTGCATAGAACCGCGGCGGGTAGAAGCGCCGGAAGCGCGAACAAGGACAGCCACAGCAGGAAGGTCTTGAGAAACTCGAAGGCCTCGGCCGGAGCGTAGGCGTGATTTCCCGGCCGCTCCCAGACGCGGAAGTACCAGAGCACCGGAAGGGACAGGGCCGCCAAGGCCCCCGCCGCCGCCCAGAACCGGCGCTCCAGGCATTCGCGCCCGCGCAGCGCCGCGTCGGCGAGCAGCGCCAGCGCGGCGATCGCGAAGAAGGCGAACGAGGAGTGCAGCAGCAGCAGCAGCGAAAGCACGAGCGCGGGCGCGCCGCCCTTGGCCCCGGCGAGAAGGCGGCGCCAGGAGAGGAGCACGAGGACGGTGCCCAGCGCGGTCAACGCGTAATAGCGGGACTGGCGGGCGAACAGCAGGAAGGCGGGCGACAGCGCGAGCAGGACGAGGCCGGATTCGGCGGCCCACGGCGGACCGGCGTCCTCCTCGAACAAGCGGAGGAACAGCCACAGCGACGCCAAGGCGGCGAGCGCGAAAGGAAGGCGGGCGGCGAACGGGGTCTGGCCGAGCGTCGCGAAGGACGCGGCCGTCAGGTACGCCGGCAGCCAGGTGTTCCAGATCCAGATGCCCCGCGCGTTGCCTTCATACTTGACGAGCGAGCGCTGGGCGGTCACGACCACGCCGTCGAGGGCCATCCGCGGCAGCCCGGTCTGCTGGATGGACATGGCCCTCAGCGCCGTCTCGGCCTCGTCCTGCCACAGCGCGGGCCGGCCCAGGCGGAATAAAAGCAGGCCGGCCCCGAGGACGAGCAGGCCGGCCCGGATTGCCCGCGTCAACGCGGGCCGAAGGCCTTGCGCGGCCAGCGCGCGACGATCGTGGACTGCATGCCGCCGCGCGGGGTGAACTTGCCCGTCACCTCGAGCCAGACCGGCTTGCAGGCCTTCGCGATGTCGTCGGTGATGCGGTTGACGGCGTTCTCGTAGAAGATCCCCATGTTGCGGTAGCCGAGCATGTAGTACTTGAAGCTCTTCAGCTCGAGGCACTCCTTGTTCGGCAGGTAGCGCACCGTGATCACGCCGAAGTCCGGGAGCTTGGTCTTGGGGCACACCGACGTGAACTCGGGC
>JAHFCD010000350.1 GCA_023249695.1 Elusimicrobiota bacterium | reverse complement strand
GACGGGTCGGTCGACGAGACGCCCGAGATGATCAAGGCGTGGACGAAGGACCCGCGCTTCAAGTACACGCGCGTCCCGAAGAACATCGGCAACATGGCCTGCCGCAACATGGCCCTCGAGATGGCGACGGGCACCTGGATCACGAACATCGACTCGGACGATTTCTGGACCTTGAACCGCCTGGAGAAATTCGCCGGCTTCTTTCATAAACGCCCCGGGGCCGGGTTCGTCTTTTCCGACGGCTGGCTCCATCGCTATGACCGTCTGATCGGGACGGCGTTCCCCCCCGGCATGAAGATCGAGGAAGGCAAGGTCCCCGGCCATTACGCGGTCGGCGAGGAGTTCCTGCCGTATCTGACGACGAATCTCGCCATCCCGCGCGCGCTGTACAAGAAGTACGGCCACTATCGCTCGGACATGATCATCCTCGACAACGAGCTGTACGCCCGCATGCTCGCCGACGGCGTCGAGGTGGGCGTGATCTACGAGCGCCTGGCGATTCGCCGCATTCACGAAGGCCAGGTCACGCATAAATGGCTCGAGGAGTATCCCGAGGGCATGGCGGCGCTCGTCGCCGGCGGCACGCCGCCCGACATTCTCGAGGCGGAGAAGCGGAAGATCGTCCGCGAGATCGCGTCCTATCTCGTAAAAAATCTCCAGCCCGCGAAGGCGCGCGAGTTCATGCTCAAGGAGCTCGGCGACGAGGCCAAGGCGATGCCCGTCTACAAGGCCACGCTCGTGCCCTCGCCGCTGCTGTCCGCCGCCAAGGAAGCGCGCAAGGCGTGGCTCACGGTGCGCCATTCCCGCGCGCTGGCCGGCGCCGAGGAGCGCGAAGTGTACGGGCTGATCGATCCGCTCATCGCGACCGAGAACGCGCTCCTGCGCGCGAAAAGCGCCTAAGCCTTACTTCTTCGGAACGACGATCCAGCCGGTCGGAACGGGTATGCCCGGGACGACTTTCGTGCCGGGCGCCACCGTCGCGGGCTTGAGGCGGCCGTCGGCCTGGGCGCGGCGGTAGGTGACCTCGAGGTTCTTCTTGGCCATCTCGAAGGTCGGGTCGTAGGAGAGCGCGGTGCGGTAGGCCTGCTCGGCCTCCGAGAAGCGGCTGCCCATGAACAGGGCGTTGGCCATGCTCGTGTAGGCCTCGGCGGATTCGCGCGGCCGCGTGGCGCCGGCGTGGCGGTGGGACCACTGCCCGTCCTGGAGCTCATAGGGCTGGTAGGAGAGGATGGTGTTGCGCAGCCAGGGCTTGGCGAGCAGAGACGGCTCCACGGAGCAGCGCTCCGCGTCGATGAGCGCCTGATAGGTCTTCGCCGCGAGGTCGTACTCCTTGCGGATCATGTAGATCTGCGCCATGCGGTAGTAGTTCGGCGGGAAGACGGGGTCCACCTGGTAGTAGAGCTTGAAGCGGATCAGCGCCAGGTCGAGGTACTTCTGGGCCTCGTCGGGACGGCCGTTGTTCGTCGCCCACTCGGCGCGGCGCAGGTGCAGGTTGCCGATCTGGTGGTGCATCTGCACGTAGTTCGGCGCGAGCTTGCGGACCTCGTCGTACCAGTGCATCGCGCGTTCATAGTCGTCGTGCGGCACGTTGTCGGTGTCGCCCCAGTTCGGGAGATACGCCTTGGTCATGTTGAAGCGGTCGTTGAAGACGTTGCCGAGGAAGTACTTCGACATCACGAAATCAGGATTGAGCTTGTTGACGATCAGGTAGTTGCCGACGGCCGGCTCCCACTGCCGCTCCTTGGAGAAGTAGATGGCCACGTTGTGATGAATGTCGGCCTTGAAGTAGCCCCAGAACTGATACAGCGGGGAGAGCATCGCGAGGACGATCAGCGGCACGACGGGGTTCTCCGAGAGCAGGCACAGGCGGATCATCGTCCAGCCGAACCACAGCATGCAGCCGGCGAAGACGCCCCAGGCGAGCCACCACTGCAGGAGCTCGCCGCCGCCGGGCACGCGCGCGAGCGGGCCCTGAAGCATGCAGAACTCGCCGAACATGCCGCCGAAGGGAACCTGGCGCAGCGCCTCCCAGCCCTTGAAGAAGGCGAGGTAGAGCACGCCGCCGGCCGCCGCGAGGCGCAGGGGCCAAATCAGCATTTCGCTCAGCGTCGTCCACGCGGACTCCTCGACGGCCGCGTCCGGCGCCGGCGGCGCCGGACGGGCGTGCAGCTCGTACAATGCCCGGCCGCGGGCGACGTTGACGATGAGGCCCGACAGCAGGCCCAGGTACACGCCGGAGGAGACGAAGCGCAGGCTCACGTCGAAGCAGTTGTGGCCGAGCATGCCCATGAAGGACACGATCACGCCGATCAGGTCGAAGGCGCGGGGCGGCGGGCGGCCGTCCTTGAGCATGGCGGTCGTCGTCAGCTGTCCCAGCGACCGGAAGCCCACGACCAAGGTGCTCACGATGAGCCAGATGAAGATGCCGAAGCCGAGGATGCCGTTGTCGAAGAACTGCTCGAGGTATTCGTTCTCGGCGTGGTCGGTCTCGGTGTTGTGCTTGCCCTCGATGTGGAAGATCGCGGGGCGGCGGAAGGCGGGGTAGATCGGCGGGAAGGAGCCGATGCCCGTGCCGGTCCAGGGGTTGGTGCGGATCATCTCCCAGGTCGCTTCCCACGTGAACAGGCGGAAGTTGATCGAGACGACGCGGCCGCTCAGGTCCTTGGCCGTGTAGCCGACGAAGCCCAGCACGAGGCCGCCCGTGAGGCCCAGCAGCCGCTTGCGGTAGGGCTTGCTTTGCTCGGGGAAGAACACCAGGCCGATCACGCCGAAGAGGAAGCAGACGAGCGCGAAGCCGAGCCAGGCGCCCTTCGTGCCCGTCATCACGAGGCTGAGCAGCAGCAGCGCGATCAGGACGACCAGGCTCCAGCGCCGGGTCTTGAACCACTGCGTGACCAGGATCGGGAACATGATGACGAGGAAGTCGCCGTAGAAGTTCGGGTTGCCGTACGTCGAGAACACGCGGTCGCTGAACGCGCCGCGCCAAACGAACGGGTCGATGCCCTTGCCGACGCCGCGCGGGAAGAAGGAGTTGTCGACGAACTGCAGCGCGCCGTAGCCGATGGCGATCCACGCGGTCCAGAGCAGGATCTTGAAGAAGCGCGCGACGGCGGCCTCGTCGAACTCGTAGATCGTGATCAGCGCCACGATCATGTAGAACAGGTGGCGCAGGAAGAAGTCGGTCGACGACATGTGATACGGCGACTTCAGATAGGAGAACACGCCCCAGAACAGGTAGGCGAGGAACGGGGACAGGCAGACGAGGTCTTCCTTGTTGAGGGCGTGGCGGCCGGCGACCGTCAGGCGCACGAGCCACATCGTCAGCAGGCCCAGGCCGCCCATCTGCATCATCGAGATCTTCACCTGCGCGGAGTCGTAGGTGCGCAGGAAGAAGAGGGATGAAATCAGGAGGTACAGCAGCGGAAGCCACGTGATGATCGCCCGGTGGGCGAAGGTTTCCGCGTCGGCGCGCTGGTCTTTGTGCAGGTCAGCCATGGGGAGTCAATTCTACCTTTTCGCCGTCGGCGACGGTCACGGCGCGGCCCATGCGCATCTCGCGCAGGAGGGTTTTGACGAAGATCACGCCGGTGGGCCACGATTCGGCCGTGCTTTGGCCGCCGAGGCGGGGATACTCGTGCGTCGGCATTTCCCCGATCACGAGGCCGAGCTTCATCATGCGGATCGACATCTGGTACTCGATCGGAAAGCCGTCGGCGTC
>JAHFCD010000349.1 GCA_023249695.1 Elusimicrobiota bacterium | reverse complement strand
TGTACTCGGCCTTGGGCATGATGCCGATCACGCCGCGCTCGCCGGTGTCGTCCTTCTTCGGCACGACCTTGATGTCGAGCTTCTGGCCGGCCCGCTCGACGGACAAGATGATCTCCTTCTCCGCGGAGCGGTGGATCGAACTCGCCAGGCCCTCCCAGCCGGTCAGAGGGCGGCCGCCGAAGGCCGTGACCTTGTCGCCGACCTCGATGCCGGCCTTATCCGCCGGGAAGCCGACCATCATGTTGCCGATGACGGGCTCGTTCGAGGCGACGGGCATGCCCTTGCCCCAGATCAGGCCGGTATACAGCGAGAACGCGAGGAGGTAATTCATCGCCGGGCCGGCGTACACGATGACAAGGCGGCGGTACCAGCTCTGGCCGAAGTACTCATCGGCCTTCGGCGTGCCGGCGCCCTCGACGGTCGGATCCTCGCCCGCGGGCTTCACGAAGCCGCCGAACGGGATCGCGCACAGCGAGAAGCGGGTGCCGACGCGGTCGGTGAAGCCGAGGAGCTCCGGGCCGAAGCCGAAGGCGAACTTCTCGACGCGCACGCCGAGGCGGCGGCAGGCGAAGAAGTGTCCGGACTCGTGCAGGACGATCACCAGGCCTAGCGCGAAGGCGTTCGCGCCGACGGTGTGCAGGACGGACCAAAGGGCGTTCATTTGCAGTTTTCCTCCGCCCGGGCTCGGGCCCAGGCATCGACTTCGACGACTTCTTGAAATCCAGGCAGGCCCCCGGAGGGGGTATACGCCGCCATGGTCTTCTCGATCACGCGGGGTATGTCGGTAAATTTGATCTTGCCGTCGATGAAGGCCTGCACGGCGATCTCGTCGGCGGCGTTGAGCACGGCGGGCATGCCGCCGCCCTTGAGGGCCGCCTCGCGCGCGAGCGCCAGGCAGGGGAAGCGGGAGAAATCGGGCGCGCGGAACTCGAGCGTGCCGGCCTTGATCAGGTCGAGCGGCTCGACGACGCGATGGCCGCGCTGGGGGTAGGTCATGCCGTATTGAATGGGCAGCTTCATGTCCGGGACTCCCATCTGGGCCAGCACCGACCCGTCCGAGAACTCCACGCCGGAATGAAAGATGGACTGAGGATGAATGACGATCTCCACCTGGTCGCGGCGAAGACCGAAGAGATTCATGATCTCGATCATCTCGAAGCCCTTGTTCATGAGGGTCGCGGAGTCGATCGTGATCTTCTTGCCCATCTTCCAGGTCGGGTGCTTCAGGGCCATTTCGGGCGTGACGTCGGCGAGATCGCCCTGGTACTTGGCGAACGCGCCGCCGGACGCGGTGAGGATCACGCGCTTGATGGTCTTCAGCGGCGCGGCCGCGCGCGGGTCGGGATTGAGGCCCTGCACGCACTGAAAGATCGCCGACGGCTCGGAGTCCACCGGGACGATCTTCGCGTTCCAGCGCTCGGCCTCGCGCATGAACTGCGCGCCGGCCATGACCATCGGCTCCTTGTTGGCCAGAGCGATGATCTTACCGGCGCGGATCGCGGCGAGCAGCGGGGCGAAGCCGACGCCGCCGACGACCGAGGTGAGCACCACGTCCACGTCGGGATGCGAGGCGAGGTCGCACAGGCCCTCGACTCCGGGCGCCAGATGCTTGGCCCTGCCGTTGAGCCGGGTCTTGAGGTCCGCCCCGGCCTTGGGGTCGAACATGGACACGGCCACGGCGTTGAACTCCTTCGCCTGCTCGGCAACGAGCGCGGAGTTCGAATGCGCGGCCAGGCCGAACACGGAGAGGAGCTCGGGCATCTCGCGGATGACGTTCAGCGCGTTGACTCCGATCGAGCCCGTCGAGCCGAGGATGGCGACCCGCTTCATTTGAAGCTCAGCGCGTAATAGACCGCGGGGGCGCAAAGGATGTAGGAATCGAAGCGATCGAAGACGCCGCCGTGGCCCGGGAGCAGCGCGCCGGAATCCTTGGCGCCCGCGTCGCGCTTGACCATGGACTCGGCGAGGTCGGAGAGCTGGCCCATCGAGCCGATGATCACGCCGATCACGACCGCCTGGAGCGGGGTGACGGACTCGTGCAGCTTGAATTTCTGGAAGGCGAGGCAGACGCCGATCGCGGCGAGAAAGCCCGCGGCCGCGCCTTCCCACGTCTTCTTCGGGGAGAGGACGGGCGCGAGCGAGTGCCGGCCGAAGCCGCGGCCCGCGGCGTAGGCGGCCGTGTCCATGGCCCAGACGGCGGCGAAGGTCAGGAACGCGAAGGCCTCGCCGTGCGGGCGAAGGTCGCGGATCAACGCGAGGTGGGCGGGCATCCAGCCGGCGAACACGGCGCCGAACAAAGTCAGGGCCACGCGGTCCAGGGAGTGCTCCTTCGTGAACATCTCGACGAGCACGACGGCGGCCGCGCCGGCCGCGAGGACGAGGGGGAGCGGGCCGCCGAGCGCCGCGCACGCGGCCAAACCCGCGCCGAGGACCACCGTCGGAACGAACTGCACCGGGCGTCCGCCGAGCCGGAGCATCAGCGCGTACTCGTAGCAGCACAGCGCCGAGATCGCCGTCACGAACAGGCCGTAGGCCACGCCGCCGGCGTGGACCAGATACAGCATGAGGGGAATCCCGACGAGCGCCGTCAGGACGCGAGGAAGAAGCATTCGGTGATTCTACAAAATTGAGCGCGCGGCCGGGCCGCGACTATCCTCAAGGGTCGCTAGGGCTTGGCCGACAGCCCGCCGAAGCGGCGGTCGCGCTTCTGGAAGTCCTCGAGCGCGGCGACGAGATGCTCCTTGCGGAAGTCGGGCCAGAGTACGGGCGTGACGTAGATCTCGGCGTAGGCCGCCTGCCAGAGCAGGAAGTTCGAGATGCGCATCTCGCCCGAGGTGCGGATCATGAGGTCGAGCTCGGGCAGGGCCGCGGTGTAGAGATGATTCGCGATCGCGTCCTCGTCGAGCGTCTTGGCGCCCGCGGCGAGGGCCTTGTTCGCCGCGTCGAGAATTTCCTGGCGGCCGCCGTAGTTGAGGGCGAGGACGAGGTTGAGCCCCGTGTTATCCTGGAGGCGTCGGATCGCGCCGTCGAGCTCATGGCGCACCGCGACGGGGAGCGCCTCGAGCCGGCCGATCGCGGAGAGGCGCACGTTGTTCTTGTCGAGCTCGAGCGTCTCCTTGTTGAGCGCCCAGCTCAGGAGCTTCATGAGCTCGCCGACTTCCTCGGCGGGGCGGAGCCAGTTCTCCGTCGAGAAGGAGTAGAGGGTGAGCGTCTCGATCCCGAGCTCGCCCGCGGCGCGGACGATCGCGCGGACCGAATCCACGCCCGCCTTGTGGCCCGCCACGCGGGGGAGGCCCCGGGCCGCCGCCCAACGGCCGTTGCCGTCCATGATGACGGCGACGTGGCGGGGGAGCTTCGCGGGGTCGAGCGCCACGACTAGATCGTGGTGATTTCCTTCTCTTTCATGACGATCGAGTCGTCGATCTGCTTCGTGAAGGAGTCGGTGAGCTTCTGGACCTTCTGCTCGAGGGCGCGGAGATCGTCTTCGGTGATCTCCTTGGCCTGGAAGGACTTCTTGATCTTGTTGAGGCCGTCCTGGCGGTCGGTGCGCACGCCGCCCTTGAACTCCTCGCCGAGCTTCTTGACCATCTTGACGAGATCCTTGCGGCGATCCTCGGTCATCATCGGCAGGCTGATGCGAATCATCTTGCCGTCGTTCTGCGGCATGGCGCCCACGTCGGCTTTCTGCAGGGCTTTTTCGATGTCCTGAAGGGTGGAGGGA
>JAHFCD010000348.1 GCA_023249695.1 Elusimicrobiota bacterium | reverse complement strand
GACGCCGTGCTGGACACGAAGCTGTCCGGGCTGCGCCATCTGCTCGACGCCGTCAAGCCGTCCGACCTTCGCGTGCTCGCGCTCTTTTCCTCCTCGACGGCGCGCTACGGCCGCGTCGGACAGTCCGATTACGCCGTCGCCAACGAGGCCCTGAACAAGGCCGCGCAGGTTCTCGCGGCGCGCCTGCCCGAGTGCCGCGTCGCCTCGATCGGCTGGGGCCCGTGGGACGGAGGCATGGTGGACGCCAATCTCAAGAAGCTGTTCGCCTCCGAAGGCGTCGGCGTGATCGGCCTCGCCGCGGGCGGCGAGCACCTCGTCGCGGAGCTGCGCGGCTCCGGCCCCGCCGAGACCGTGGTCGTGGCCGCGCTGCCCGGCGCGAAGGCCTCCCTGCCCGTCAGCTTCGAGCGCGACCTGACGCTCGACGCGTACCCGTTCCTTGCGTCGCACGTGCTCAACGGGCGCGCGGTGCTGCCTCTCGCCGTTTCGGCCGAGTGGCTCGCCCACGCCGCCCTGCACGCGAACCCCGGCTTCGTGTTCGTCGGCTTCGACGACCTCCGCGTGGCTAAAGGCCTCGTCGTCCGGCCCGGCGGCGCCGTGACGGTCAAAGCGCACGCCGGTCCCTGCGAGAAGCGGGACGGCTCGTTCGTCGTCGCCGCCGAGCTGCGCGGCGAGGGGGGGGCGCTTCATATCTCCGCGAAGGTCCTGCTCGCGGCGAAGCGTCCCTCCGCGCCGGCGGCGTCGCTCGCGGTGGCCGGCCCGGCCTACGGCCGCGCGATCGACCGGGCCTATCGCGAGGTCCTTTTCCACGGACCCGACATGCAGTTCATACTCGCCGCGCCCCACTGCGGGCCGGAAGGGATCGTCGTGGAGTCGAAGACGGCCCTGCCGCCCGCCGCGTGGTCGCGCTCCCCGATCCGCGACCGCTGGCTGACCGATCCCGCGGCGCTCGACGCCGCGTTCCAGGCCATGATCCTCTGGACCGAGGCCCAGATGGGCGCGCCGTCCCTGCCGACTTTCGCCGCGCGCTATCGCCAATACGCGGAGCGCTTCCCCGAGCGCGGCGTGCGCATCGTCGCGGCGGCCGTCAAGCGCGCGGACGGCCTGGCGGGCGCCGGCATCGAGTTCCTCGACGAGCGCGGAGCGCTCGTCGCGAAGATGGAAGGCTTCGAGTGCGCGTCGGACGCCTCGTTGGCCTCCGCATTCCGACGCAACGCCCTCGAGACGTCCGCCTGACCGGAGACCTATGAAAAAAACCTTGCTCGCGCTTCTCGTTTTTTCCGCCTTCGCCGCCGCCTGCCACGAGCGTAAGGAGGAGCCGCGCCCCGACTTCGAAGGCTCTCACTCCGCCTCGGAGAAGGCGCACAAGGCTCTCGACAAAGAGGCGAGCGGCGACGAATGAGACGCCTGCTTCCGCTGCTCGCGGTGGGGTCCGCGTTCGCGCTGACCTCCTGCGGCGGCGGGACCACCGCGGTCAAGGCCGCCCCCGTCCCGGCGCTCGAGTCGCCGCGGACGCGCGCGGTCAAAACCGAGACGGGCGAATCGAAAGAGGCGGTCGCGCGCAACGAGGTCCAGGAGCGCCAGGGGAAGATCCTTGGCGCGGATCCCGAGGGCTGCACGTGGCTCGAGGGCGTGGCGTCCGTCGCGGTCGGCGCCCAGGACACGCGCCACCAGACGCGCGCGGCCGCGATGGAGCAGGCGCGCGCGGCCGCGGTCCAGGATTTCCTGGGCGTCGAGGTGAAGTCGAAGTTCATGGATTTCCAGCAGGAAGGCCTGCGCAAGGAATCGCGCTTGACCGAAGGCATCCTACAGACGACGCGCAACGGGCGCATCGTGAAGGAGGAGGTGCTCGAGGAAGGCTACAAGGACGCGCCGGACTGCCCGGGCTGCCTGTATCGCCTGCGCCTGAAGGCCTGCGCGGTTCCGCGCGACGCCGCCGGCGACAAGGATTTCTTCGTCGAGCTTCAGGTGTCGAACCAGCGCTTTCTGCATGGCGACGAGGCGAGGCTCACGGTGACCGCGACCCGCGACTGCTGGGTCTACCTGTACAACATCTACGACCTCGGCGCGAAGGACCAGACCGCGCTCGTCGTCCCCAACGAGAACGTGAAGGAAAAGCGCCTGAAGGCGGGCGAATCCTGGGAGTATCCCGACGAGGCGGCCAAGAAGCTGGGCGTGCGCCTCATCGCCGAGCTGCCCCAGGAAGGCGACCAGGTGTCGGCCGAGACGATCCGCGTGGTCGCGTCGAAGGCCGCGTTGTCGCGGACCATCACGAGCCCCGCGGACGGCGGCTGGCTCGGCGTCCTGCGCCGCCTGAACCGCGCGAACGTCGAGTGGACCGAAGACGCCGAAGCGTACACCATCTATAAACGGTGAGCCAAAAACCGGAGCCGATCGCGATCGTGGGCGCCGGGGGAATCTTCCCCGACGCGCCCACCCCCGCGCGCTTCTGGGATAACCTCGTCGCGCGGCGCTGCTCCGCGCGCGAGGTCCCGGCGGGACGCTGGGCGCTGGCGCCCGGCGCGGCCTTCGATCCGGCCAAGGGCGCGGCCGACAAGGTGTACTCGACCAAGGCCTGCTTCGTGTCGGACTTCGTCTTCGATCCCGCGGGCCTGGCCCTCGACGCCGACTGGGCGCTGTCGCTCGATCCGGCGTTCCACCTGGCGCTCCACGCGGCGCGTCAGGCCCTCTCCGAGGCGAAGCTGTCCGCCGCCGACAAGGCTCGCATGGGCGTCGTCATGGGCCAACTCGTCCTGCCCACGGACGGCGCCGCCGCCTGGTCGCGCGAGCTTCTCCTTCCCGCGTTCGAGCGCGGCGCCCTGGGGCTCTCGCCCAAGCAGCCGTCCGCGCGCGTCAACCCGGCCAACCGCTTCGTGGCGGGACTTCCCGGCGGCGTGCTGACGAAGGCCTTCGGCCTCGGCGGCGGCTCCTGGACGCTCGACGCGGCCTGCGCCTCGTCCTTGTACGCGTTGAAGTTCGCGATGGAAGAGCTTCGCGCCGGAAGGGCCGACGCGATGCTGGCCGGCGGCATGGCCCGGCCTCAGTCGCTGTACACGCAGATGGGCTTCTCGCAGCTGCGCGCGGTGTCGCCTTCCGGCGTCCCGTCGCCGTTCGACGCGGCCGCCGACGGGCTCGTCGTCGGGGAAGGCGCGGGCTTGTTCGTGCTCAAGCGCTTGGCCGACGCCCAGCGCGACGGCGACCGCATCCGCGGCGTGCTGCTGGGAGGCGGGCTCTCCAACGACGTGGGGGGAAGCCTGCTGGCGCCCAACACGGTGGGCCAGCTGCGCGCGATGCGCGCGGCGTATCACGAGTCGGGCCTGTCGCCGTCTCAGATCGACTTCATCGAGTGCCACGCGACCGGAACGCCGACCGGCGATCCGATCGAGGTGGCGAGCCTCAAAGCCTTGTGGGGCGATCGCGGCTGGACCAAGGGACAGTGCGCGCTGGGCTCCGTGAAGTCGAACATCGGCCATCTCCTCACCGCGGCCGGCGCCGCGGGATTGATGAAAGTCCTATTGGGGTTCGAGAACGAGATTTTTCCTCCCAACGCGAACTACCGGACGCCCAACCCGAGCGCCGGCCTCTCCGAGAGCCCCTTCCATGTTCAAGCGGAGGCGTCGCCTTGGCTCAAGCGCGACGCCAAGACGCCGCGGCGAGCCGCGCTCTCGGCTTTCGGCTTCGGCGGCATCAACGCCCACCTGATCGTCGAAGAAGCCCCGGAGCGCCGC
>JAHFCD010000347.1 GCA_023249695.1 Elusimicrobiota bacterium | reverse complement strand
TCGGTCTCCGTGAAGTCCCAGCCCGCCGCGTCGAAAACCGTCGTCGAGCAGGGCCGCGCCTCGATCACCCTCTCCGACGCCTTGCCCGCCTACCCGCGCGTCTACGGCGCGCTGATCGCCAAGGAGGCCGCCGCCCTGATGCTGGCCGACATGCCCGCCTGCGCCGAGCGCTCGTACATGCGCCGCGCGACCGCCGGCCGCGTCTGGACCGAGCTCGGCGGCGAGCCGTCGAAGCTTCCCGTCATCGAGCCCCTCACCGGCGACACGGTCGCCGCCGTCAGCGACGAGATCTCCCTCTGGGCCGACAAGGGCGGCGCCGAGATGGCCCTCTACAAGATCGGCGAGGCCGAGAAGCTCCTCTCCTTGCCCGACCTGACGGACTCGGCGAAGGACGCCGCGGTCAAGGCGAAGCTCGACGCGGCCAACGCGCGCTTCGTCGCGTTCCTGATCGACGAGAAGCCCGCCCGCAAGGCCGCCGGCCTCCGCTAAGCCCTCCTCCGGCCGGCACGGCGGGCGACCGAGGTCGTGAGCGTTCCTCGCCCCGCATCCGCGTCATCGGCGTTTTGATACACTCTTCGCGGTGAAAAAGAAGAAGCTCCGGCGGGGATTGCCGGTCAGCGTGTTCAAGCTCGACAACGGCATGACCGTCGTCGTGCAGGAAGATCGCTCGGCTCCGCTGACCGCGGTCTCGATCACCTACCGCGTCGGGTCGCTCGACGAAGAAAAAGGGCGCACCGGCTTCGCCCACCTGTTCGAGCACCTGATGTTCCAGGGCACGGCGAACCTCGCCCCGAACGAGGTGTCCCGCCTCGTCGAGTCGCACGGCGGCGTGGACAACGCCTACACGATGAAGACGAACACGACCTATCACGAGGTCGTGCCGTCGAACGCGCTCGAGTCCGTCCTGTGGGCGGAGGCCGACCGCATGCGCGGGCTGCTGATCTCGGAGCGCGAGCTGGCCGTCGAGAAGCAGGTCGTGCTCGAGGAGCTGCGCCAGACCTACACGAACCAGCCCTACCGCCGGGCGACCGACGCGGTCATGAGCTCGCTGGCGTTCACGCGCTGGGAGACCGCGCACCCGACGATCGGCGACGCCGCGGACATCCGCGCGGCCTCGCTCGACGACGTCCGCAAGTTCTACGACCGCCATTACGCGCCGAACAACGCCGTGCTCGCCGTGGCCGGCGACGCGTCCGTCTCCGAGGTCCGCAAGCTCGTCAAGCGGCTCTTCGGCCCGATCCCGCGCCGCCCGCGGCCTCGGCCGATGAAGCTCGACGAGCCGAGGCTGAAGGGCGAGCGCACCGAGCTCGTGAAGGACCATCTCGCGAAGACCCCGCTGACGATCGTCGGCTGGCACACGCCCGCGCGCGGCTCCCGCGACTGGTGGGCGCTGACGGTGGTGATGACCATTCTCGGCGGCGGCGAGGACAGCCCGCTGCACGAAAAGCTCGTCAAGGACGATCGCCTCGCCGTCTCGGCGGGCGGCCATCTCCCTTACTGGTCGAGCCACGTCGCCGCGCGCGGCCCGGACATGCTCGCGTTCTTCATCTCCGGCCGCCTCGGCGTGAGTCGCAAGGCGGTGACGGCCAGTCTGGACGTCGTCCTCGAGCGATTTTCCAAGACGGGCCCGAAGGACGACGAGCTCGCGCGCGCCAAGACGCAGATCGAGCGCTCCTGGCTCGAGGGCCAGCAGTCCTTGGCCGACCGCGCGCAGACCTTGAGCTCCTACGTCGCGCTGGTCGGCGACCCGGACGATTTCTGGAAGGACCTCGACGCGATGCTCAAGATTTCCCGCCGCGACTGCGTCCAGGCCGTGCGCCGCTGGCTCCGCTCGCGGGGCCGCATCGTGCTGCAGGTCGAGCCGGGCGAGCCCGTCGAGCCGGCGCCCGAGGCTCCGTCGACCGAAACGGCGGTCGACTTCGCCGCTGAGATGCCGCGCAAGCCGGGGCTGAACCCGCCGCCTCCCGGGCCGGCCCGCTTCGCGCGTCCGCCCGACATCACGAAGATTCCCCTGTCCAACGGCCTGACCGTCTGGCTGGCCCGCGACAAGCGCCTGCCGCTCGTGGAGGCGCGCCTCGCGTTGAAGGCGGGCCGCGTCCACGAAGCGCCCGGCCAGGAAGCCTTGGCTCAGGCCTCGGAGGATCTCCTGCTGAAGGGCCGCGCGGGCGAGGACGCCGCCGCCGTCGCGCGCGCCTACACCGCGCTCGGCTGGTCGCTCGGCGCCTCGTGCGAATCGGAGTGGCTCAAGCTGTCGGCGTCGGGACTGTCGCGCAACCTCGATCCCTTCCTCGATCAGCTCGCCAAGACCTTGAACGAGGCCAGCTACCCCGAGGAGGAGGTCGAGCTGTGGCGCGAGAACGCGCTCGAAGACCTGATCTCCCGGCGCGCGCAGCCGCACTTCCTGTCCGAGGAGCGCCTGCGCGCCGAGCTGTTCCCCGGCCATCCCTACGGCCGCGGCGCCGCCGACGAGAAGAAGATCGCCGCGGTCGATTCGGCGCGCATGCGCGGGTTCCACGCCGCCCGCCTGCGCCCCAACGGCGGCCATCTGGTCCTCGTCGGCGATTTCGATCCGGACAAGGCGGGCAAGGCCCTCGAGCGCGCGCTGTCGTCCTGGAAGGCCGGCCCCGCCGCCTCCGAGGCTCCGGCCCTGCCCTCCGGCGGCGCCGCGCGCACCATCATCGTGAACCGGCCCGGCTCCGCGCAGGCGAGCCTCATCATCGCGCAGACCGCCGCCGCCGGGCCGAAGGATCCCGATTACATGTCGCTCGTGCTCGCCAACCACGTCCTCGGCGGCACCGCGAACTCGCGCCTGTTCGAGAACCTGCGCACGCGCCGCGGCTACACCTACGGCGCGTACTCGTCGCTCGAGCTGTACGGCCGCGGCGTCGTGTGGTCGGCCTCCGCCGACTGCCGCACCGAGGTCGCGCGTCCGGCGCTCGAGGAGATGCTCGCCGAGGTCCGCGAGCTGTGCGGGAAGGAGATCCCCGCGGCCGCGCTCGATAATTCCCGCCGCCATCTGCGCGGGCTGTTCCTGATGCGGCTGTCGTCGCTCGACCGCATCACGGGCTACATGTCGTCGGTGGCCGAAAGCGGCCGCGACCCGCGCGAGACCATCGCCCAGTACGAGCCGCGCCTGGCCGAGGCCACCCCCGCGTCCGCCCTCGCCGCCGTGCGCTCGCGCCTCGACCTCGCCAAGCTCGTCACCGTCGTCGTCGGCGACGAGACGGCGCTCAAGCCCGCGCTCGCGGGCCTTTAACGGCGACGCGTCACGGGGCCTGGCACCAGAGGCCGTCCTCGAGCTTCCAGGATTGGGAGCCGGTGCGCCCCTTGTCCGCGTCGCCGCTCTTCCAGCGCGCGTTGATCTTGGCGACGCCGCCGTCGATCTTCGAGGAGAGAATCTTCGCCGACGTCTCGAGGCGCCCGGTGATCGCTTCCTTCTTGCGGGCCGTGACGTAGGCGCCTCGGCGGCCGCGGTAGGGGGAGGCTTCGCGCGATTCCTTGCACAGGCAGGTGTCGTAGTGGTCGCCGAAGGCGCCCTGGGTCAGCAGCTGCGAGCAGAATTCGAACTGTTCGTGGACCTGGACGAGCGCGAGCTGATCGCCTTCGGCGGACTTGACGGGCTCGTCTTCGATGCCCGGGGTCGGCGTGGACTTCGGGCTCTCGGCGGCGGCGGGGGCGGGGGCGGCGGCGGCCGGCGACAGCGGGGCCTCCGCGTCGGCGGGACGCG
>JAHFCD010000346.1 GCA_023249695.1 Elusimicrobiota bacterium | reverse complement strand
ATGAACCGACTCCCCCTTCTCGTCGCCGTCCTGCTGGCCGCCGCTCCCGTCCGCGCCGACGAGGCCTCCTCCAAGCTCTTTTCGGATTATTGGGCCGCGCAGATGCGCCTCGCGCCGCTGATCGCCACGTTTTACGGCGAGCGCGGCTACGACGACCTGCTCGACGACAACAGTCGCGCCGGCCGCGTCGCGCGCAAAGCCTCCGACGAGGCCCTGCTCAAGCGCGCGAAGACCCTCGACCTGAAGCCCTTGTCCGCCGAGGAGCGACTGTCGGTGTCGGTCATGAAGACCTTGCTCGACGACGAGCTGGAAGGCTTGGCGCTCCCGTTCGAGGAATTCGAGGTCGATCACATGGACGGCGGCCAGTCGTGGATCCCGACCGTGATCCAGACCGCCCAGCCGATGAAGGACGCGAAGGACGCTTCGGCGCTCGAGAAGCGGCTGAAGGCCGTGCCGCTGTACTTCGCGCGCCACCGCGAGAACCTCGCCTCGGGCCTCAAGACCGGGCGCGTCGCCGCGCGCGTGCCGACGGAGAAGCTGATCCGCCAGCTCGACGAGATGCTCGCCGCGCCCGTCGACAAGTCCCCGTACGCCGACGCCTGCGACCGCCTGCCGGAGCCGCTGCGCGCCGAGTGGAAGCCCCGCCTCCTCAAGGTCGTCGCGGACGACGTCGCGCCCTCCCTTCAGGCGCTGTCCGCGTTCCTCAAGACCGAATATCTTCCGAGGACCCGCGCCGGGAACATCGGCCTCTCCGGGATCCCGGGCGGACGCGCGATGTACCGCCACAACATCCGCTCCCACACCACCCTGGACAAGTCCCCCGAGCAGCTGCACGCGATCGGCCTCGAGGAGCTCGAGGGCATTCGCGCCGAAATGACCCAGATCGCGCGCCACGCCGGCCACGCCGGCGACCTCGAAAGCTTCCTCGAGTCCGTGCGCAAGGACCCCGAGAACTTCTTCAAGACGCGCGAAGAGGTGCTGAAAAACGCCGAGTTGCTCGTCGGCAAGGCCACGGCGAAGCTCCCGGAGTGGTTCGGCACCTTGCCGAAAACCGCCCTCGTCGTCAAGCCGGTGGAGGAGTTCCAGGAGAAGAACGAGGCCGCGGCCCGCTACTTCCAGCCGCCGACCGACCTGTCGCGCCCCGGCGTGTACTACATCAACACGTACAAGCCCGAGTCACGCCCGCGTTTTTCCATGACCTCGCTCGCGCTGCACGAGGGCGTGCCGGGCCACCACCTCCAGATCGCGCTCGCCCTCGAGAACCAGGAGCTCCCGCAGTTCCGCCGCAGTGCCGGCTTCACCTCCTACGTCGAGGGCTGGGCGCTGTACACCGAACGGCTCGGCGACGAGATGGGCCTGTACCAGGACGACCTCTCGCGCCTGGGCATGCTCTCCGACCAGGCCCTGCGGGCCGCGCGGCTCGTCGTGGACACCGGTCTTCACGCGAAAGGCTGGTCCCGGGACAAGGCGATCGAGTTCATGAAGGCCAACACCCCGATGTCCGCGGAGGAGATCGAGGCCGAGGTGGACCGCTACACCGTCTGGCCCGGCCAGGCGCTCGCCTACAAGGTCGGCCAGCGCGAGCTGATGGCGATCCGCGCGGAGGCGAAGAGGCGCGCCGGACGCCGCTTCGACATCAAGGCCTTCCACGACGCCGTGCTGCGCCACGGCCCCCTGCCGCTGCCGATCCTGCGCGATTCGGTGCTCGCGTCCTTCCCCGCGAACTGATCCCCCGGGTTTTAATTACAAATATTTCGTTCCCGGCGCCGTTATCGTATAATGGCCGGGTGAAGGCCCGCAAGACGGTGAAAGCCCGCCCCGCGCCGCGCCCGATCCGCGCGCCCGCGCCGGACGCCGCCTTCCGGACGCTGTACGAGCGCTCCCCGATCGGCATCGCCGAGCTCGACGACGCCGGCCGGTTCATCCGCACCAACGCCGCGCTGCAGCGGATGCTCGGGCGGACCGCGGCGGAGCTCCGGGCGCTCACCTTCAACGAGGTCACGCACCGAGACGACCTCCATGAATGCGAGACGCAGTTCGGCCGCCTTGTCCGGCGCGACACCGATCACTTCGAGATCGAGAAGCGCTTCCTGCGCAAGGACGGCGGCATCGTCTGGGCGCACACGGTCGTCACCGCCATGCGCCTGGGAAATCGATCGCGCGGCATGGTCGGCATGGCCATCGACATCACCGAGCGCCACGAGGCGCAGGCGGAGCTGGCCCGGCTCAAGGCGGAGCTCGAGCACCGCATCAAGGACCGGACCGCCGAGCTCGAGTATCGCGGCGCGCTGCTGTCGGCCCAGAAGGAAAGCTCGCCCGACGGAATCCTCGTCGTGAACGCCGAGGGCCGCATCGTGTCCCACAATGAGCGCTTCGCCGAGATGTGGTCCATCCCCGCCGACGTGCTGGACTCGGGCTCCGACGAGCGGGCGATCGCCAGCGTGCTGTCCATGCTCGTCAAGCCCGACGCCTTCCTCGCCCGGGTCCGCCATCTCTACGAGCATCCCGACGAGAAGGGCTCCGAGGAGCTCGCGCTGCTCGACGGCCGCATCTTCGAGCGCTACTCGAGCCCGGTCCGCGGCGGCGACGGGCGATACTACGGCCGCATCTGGTACTTCCGCGACATCACCGACCGCGTGCTTCATGAGAACGAGCTGGAGGAGAAGACCGAGGCCCTCGCCCAGTCGAACACCGAGCTCGAGATGTTCGCCTATGCCGCCTCGCACGACCTCAGCGCCCCGCTGAGACGGATCAGGAGTTTCGGAGAGCTCCTGGAGGAACGGGTGAAGGGCAAGCTCGACGCCGTCGAGCGCCAGTATCTCGACCGCATGATCAACTCGGCCGCCGGAGCGCAGAAGCTCGTGGCCGACATGCTGACCTTGTCCCGCGTGGGCCGTGAGGCCCTCCCGCTCGAGGACGTCGATCTCAACGCCGCCCTCGAGGAGGTCAAGACGGAGCTGATGGCCGAGCTCGCCGGCGCCCGGATCGAGGCCGGCCGCCTTCCGGTCCTGCGCGCGCACTCCGCCCTGATTCACAGCCTCCTGCTCAACCTGATCTCGAACGCGCTGAAGTTCCGGAAAGAAGAGGGACCGGCGCGCGTGAGCGTTTCCAGCCGCCGGAACGGGGACGACGTCGAGGTCGCCGTCGCCGACGACGGCATCGGCTTCGACCGCGAGTACGCGGAGAAGATCTTCCTGCCGTTCCTGCGTCTTCACACGTCGCAGGACTACAAGGGAAGCGGCATCGGCCTCGCGATCTGCCGCCGCATCGCCGTTCGCTACGGCGGCGCCTTGACCGCCGACAGCGAGCCGGGCCGCGGCTCGACCTTCACGCTGCGCCTGCCCGCGACGATGCTCGCGCCCTGATCGTCCGCGCTCGCCCTTCACCCGCCGCGGCGATTGTGCGATAATGAGTCATGTCGCCGATCGCCGCGCTCGTCCTGGACTGGGCCATCACCGCGCTGTGGCCGCTGATCGGCGCGTTCGGCATGGCGCATTACTCGGGCGCCTATTTCGCGACCGGCGGCCTCGTCGTCGGCCTGATCGCGATGTCCCCCTGGCTTCTCGCGCGGGGCCGCTGGCGCCGGATCATCTCGGCCGACATCGCCCCGTCGATGGGGATGATGGGGCTGTGCAGCGGCGCGGCCACGGTCATCTATATCTCCGCGCTCGCGCACACCTCTCCCGCCAACGCCTCGATCGTGGCCCAGGTCGAGGTCCTCTATTCCGC
>JAHFCD010000345.1 GCA_023249695.1 Elusimicrobiota bacterium | reverse complement strand
CCCCGTTCTCGGCGCCGACGTCGTTCATGTAGATGAAGAACTTCAGAGTGAAGCGATCTGCGGGCCGCATCTTGTCGGCCGGGAAATTGGCGTCGGAGTGCCAGGGCGTGATCGCCTCGTCTCCCTTGGGCGTCTCGATGCTCATGATGTGGTCGAGCTGGACCTCGCGGCCGTAATACTTGGCCGAAAACGCGCGGAAGCCGTCGTCGCGGGCGACGCGCGACAGGGCCGAGAGGTCCTCGCGCACGGCCGGCTTCAGGCACTGGCGAAAGGCGTGGGATGGGCTCGTCAAAATCCACCGGCGCGACGGCTTGCGGTGGGGCGTCGACTCCGGGCGCAGCCTCAGGACCCGCTCTCGAATAAGGCCGATTTCCTCGCCGGCGAAAAAACGAGGCTTCAGGATGAAGCCGTCGCGGCGGATCACCTCGAGGTCGTCGTCGTTCAAGCGGCCCATGATCGCCATTTTACCACAGGCGGCCCCTCCCCATGCTAGAATCGTGTCGCGTGAGCTCCCTCGACGCCGTTTTTTCGCTGTGCGCCAACGCCGACGACCTTCGCGGCCGGACCGGCCGCGCCGTCGGCATCGTCGGGCCCAACCCCTCGGCCAACGGCGCCCAGAACCGGGCCTGGGCCGAGGCGCTGAAGGCTCTCGGCGTCGACGCCGCCTACCTCCCTCTCGACCTCGCCCCCTCTCCGGACCCTTCCGCCGCCTTGGCCCGTCTCCTCGCCGCCTGGGAGCCCGCCTCCGGCCTCGTCGGCCTCAAGGTCGCGCCTCCTTACAAGGAAGCCTGCGTGGCCCTTCGCCCCGACGCCGCGGACGGCGCCGCCAAGCGCCTCGGCTGCGCCAACACGCTCGCCCGCCGCGACGGCCGGACCGTCTCCGCGAACACCGACGGCGAGGGCATGCGCCTTCACCTCGAGGAATCCTTCGGCCCGCTCGCCGGCCGCGCCATCTTGATCGTCGGCGCGGGCGGGGCCGCGACGGGCATCGTCGACGCCTTGGCCGCCTCGGCGGGACGAATCGTCATCGCCAACCGCACCGAGGCCAAGGCCGCGGCTTTGGCCGCCTTCGCTCTGCGCAATCATCCGGCGGCGAAGATTTCGGCCGTCTCCTTGGCGGGCCTCGGCGCGGCCCTCGCCGGGGCCGAGGTGGTCGTCAACACCACCTCGGTCGGACGCCAAGGCCCGCTCGAGGGCTTCTCGGCGCTGTGCCCCACCGAGCTTTCGCCCGCCGACAACGCCGCCGCCTCCGCCCTTCTGCTCGACGGCCTCAAGCGCCCGATCGCCTTCGCCTCGACCCTCTACCGCCCGGAGCGCGAGCTGCTCCTGCGCCAGGCGGAGGAGCGCGGCCATCGCGTCGCCAACGGCCTCGGCATGTGGCTGTACCAGGCCGCCGCCGCGGCCAAGGATCTGCTCTTCCCCGACGAGCTCGCGACGGTGCCGGTCGGCCGCGTGGCCGCGGCCCTGCGCGCCGCGCTCGAGGCGCAGGAAACCCCGAGGCCCCATGCCCATTGACCCGAGCCGTCTCGGCGGCGTGTCCATCCTGACGGTCACGCCGCTCGACTCGGCGCACCGCCTCATCGAGAAGGATTTCATTTCGCTCCTCGACTTCATCACCGCCCCGGTCGTCGAGGGCGAGGTCGTCGCCGGCGTCACCGTGTGCGGCGAGATGGGCGAAGGCTACGCGCTGACCGACGAGGACAAGGCGCGCGTGATCCGCCTGTGCAAGCGCCGCCTCGGGCCGAGCAAGACCGTCATCGCCGCCGTGTTCGCGCTCTCCGAGCGCGACGCGCGCCACCAGGCCCGCCTGTGCGCCGAGGCCGGCGCGGACGCGCTGATGGTCGCCCCGGTCGCTCCGTTCCCGTACGCCGAGCGCCCGCTGCTCCGCTTCTTCGAGGCCGTCGGCGCCGAGTCCGGCCTGCCGCTCGTCGCCTACCTCAACAAGATGTACAAGCCCTTCCCCCCGGACGCGATCCTCGCCGCGACCTACGCGCTGCACTGCGTGGCCGCGATCAAGGACAGCACCGGCGACGCCGCCTTCTTCGACAAGCTCCTCGCCGCCCGCCCCGCGGGCAAGCTCGCCATCCAGACCGTCACCGGCCTCTCGCTGTCGAGCGTGCGCGCCGGCGCCGACGGCCTCATGATCGGCACCTCGAACCTCCTGCCCAAGTCCGCGCTCCAGGTCTGGGCCTACGGCCGCAATCCCGATCCGTCCGCCCAGGCCCGCGCGCAGGAAGCGCAGGACCGCCTGCTCAAGGCCGCGCAGATCTACAAGGTCGGCGCGCCCTCCTCGAAGGACTGGGTCGTCGTCAAGGAAGCCCTGGCCGCGACCGGGGTCATCGCCGAGGCCGCGCGCCACCCGGCCCCGCCGTACGAGCTTTTGTCGGACCCCGACCGCCTCCTGGCGGCGGAGCAGGCGCGCGCGTTGTCCGCCTCCGAGAGGAACACATGAAGACGCTCGCCATCATCCTGGCCCGGGGAGGCTCCAAGGGCCTGCCCAATAAAAACATCCTGCCCGTCGGCGGCAAGCCGCTGATCGCGCACAGCATTCTGCAGGCCAAGGCCTCGGGCGCGTGCGACGTGGTGCTCGTCACCACCGACGACGAGCGCATCGCCAAGATCGCGCGCGAGTACGGCGCGGAGCTCCTCGACCGTCCCAAGGAGCTGGCCGACGACGTCACGGCTCCCGGGCCCGTGATCGCCCACGCGGTGAAGGCGTACGAGGCCGCGAACGGCCCCGTCGACATCGTCGTCTACCTGCAGCCCACCGACCTGTTCCGCACGCCGGAGATGATCCGCGACTGCGTCGAGCGCGTCAAGAACAACCCGAAAATCGACTCCGCGTTCGTCGCCTACAAGACGCACAAGAACTTCTGGCGCAAGGCGAAGGACGGCGGCTGGGAGCGCGTGGCGGGCGACCTCGCGACCTACGAGTCGCGCCAGTACCGCAAAGAGTACCTCTACCGCGAGGACACGGGCGTGGCCAGCGCCGTGCGCGCTCCCATCGCGCGCGCGGGCAAGCGCCTCGGCGACAAGGTGGACATCGTCGTCACCGACGACCCCAAGACCGGCATCGACATCCACGACAAGTTCGACCTGTGGCTCACGGACAAGATCCTCTCCGAGTGGAAGGGCTGACGCCGCCGCAAGCCGTCATTTTTCATTTCCTCCCTGAGGAAAAACCGCCTCAAAAAAATCGACCAGCGCCGCGAAAGCCTTGCCGATCTGCGTCGGTAGGCCGCACTCACGAGCCAGATCGGCAAACGGCTCCACCCAAGCGGCAGCCGGAGCTTCGAGCGCGGCCGGCACCGGATGCGTCTTACGGCGCGTGAAGGTCGCCTGGACCGCCTCCGCCGCGCGCTTCTTGTCGAGCGTCGCGGACTTGATGAGCAAAACCATGTCCACAAGATCCCGGACGCGCGTGTTGGGATTCCTGCGCGGCAAGGTATAAGCGTGCAGCTTCTCGGCGAATTGCTGCTCACGGGAGATGGTCAGGAATTTCGCGGCGGGGATGCCGGCAAATTCAAGCCAGTCGCGGCCGGCGGTCGTTTCGAGAGGCGACAGCAGCACGTCGCCGACTCCGACATCGAGATGGAAGGAGACGAAGATACGGCTATCCATGCGCGCGGTGACCGGGAAGCGCGCGCCGCCGTCGGGCGCTCCGTCCAGGTCCAGCGTCGCCTCTCCCAGCTCGAAAACGAAGAAGTCCTCCAGGTCCGGAGACGCGGATTGCCTCAAT
>JAHFCD010000344.1 GCA_023249695.1 Elusimicrobiota bacterium | reverse complement strand
GGTCGGGGTCACCGCGAAAAAAATCTCGAGGTTCGGGAACTTCTTGGGGTCGATCAAGGTCATCTGCTGGTACCAGATCGAGGTCTCCGGCCGGTCCGGCGACTCGGCCTCCTCGAGCATGGCCAGGCCCTCGTTGATCCAGGACGGGGGCTGGCGGCGGGACTCCTTCCAGTAGCCGTCGAAGATCAGGTGGGTGGTCTCGTGGGCCATGACCGAGAGCATCTTGCGCGGATCCTTCATGGTCGGCATGGCCACGGCCTTGCGCTCGTAGATGGCCAGGCCGTTGGACCACTTGGGCGGGGTGAACTCGCCGGCCAGGAAGCTTTCGTGGTCGGTGTAGACGAACAGGTTGATCTTCTCCTTGGACATCCAGGAGGAGAACATGCCCAGATCCATGCGCAGGCGGGAGTGGACCCGCTCCGCCCCCATGGAGAAGCCGGCCGGGAGCCAGGAGGTCTGGTGCTTGATCACGAAATGGGGGGTCAAGGTCTGGCGCCACTCCCAGCCCTGCCCCTCGCGGGCGGCGCGGGCCGGAAGGACCAGCAGTAAGGCGAAAAGGGCCCCGCGCATGGGGTCAGAGTAGCAGAACATGCTGTTCTCCGCCAGGCGTCACGACTCGGGGGCCGTGCGTTTGAAGAGGAATTCGTAGCGGCGTCGGCCATGAACGACACGTCGTACTTCCACGGATTCGGAGCGCACGATGTAGAACGCCAGATGCTCCCCTGCGACGACGATCCGATAGCCGCGCGCGGCCAAGCGCGGGTCTCTCGGGACCGAGCCTGAGCGCGGAAAGGAGGCAAGTCGTCCCAGGACCTTGTCAATGCGTTGAAGCCACGCCGCGGCCGCCGCCGGGCTGTCCTTGCGGACGTACTCAAAGGCCTCGAGCAGATCGCGCTGTGCCGCGGGAAGATAGACGACGCGGCGCCGCTTCACCCCAGCTTGCTCTTGAGGCGTTCCATCAGCTCATCGTGCGCGACCGCGCCGCGGCCTGATTCGGCCTCGGACTCGGCTTCGTCGAGCTTCACGTAGAGCTCGAGGCGGGCCTGGTCCTGCTCGTAGGCGGCCTGGCTCATCACCACCAAATCCTCCCTCCCGTTCTTCGTGATGAAGACTGGTTCCGCGGTCTCGTGGCAGATACGGGAAATCTCATTGGCGCGGTTGCGCAGGTCGGAGATCGGACGGATGTTGGCCATGGGATCCTCTCTGGAGCGATGTCTCAGTGTATCAGGATTATGATATACGCGCAAGGGGCGGGCTGACCTTAACCCGGCGCCGGCCGGCCGCCGCGTGCTATGTCTCCTCATTCTCCATGAAATTCCACCGGGGGAATCCCTCCTTTTGGCCCAATCCCATTGCCCGCCAGACGGTATTTTGGTAAAATGGCGCCCGCTATTGATCAGTGAAAGCCTGACACCACAGCCGGACGGAGAGACCCCTTGGCCACCATGCGCACGTTGTTCCTGAATCCCCCCTCGTTTGAAGGCTTCGACGGGGGCGCCGGGGCCCGCTATCAGGCTCGCCGCGAGATCAAATCGTTCTGGTACCCGACCTGGCTGGCCCAGCCGGCGGCCCTCATCCCCACCTCCAAGCTCATCGACGCCCCGGCCGACGACCTCACCCTCGACCAGGTGCTCCAGCGCGCCCGCGGCTTCGAGCTGTGCGTCATCCACACCTCGACCCCGTCCTTTGACAACGACGCGAAGGTCGCCGACGCCCTCAAGAAGCAGAATCCCGATATGAAGATCGGCTTCGTCGGCGCGCACGTGGCCGTCCTGCCCGGCGAGTCGCTCAAGAACGCCCCCGTCCTCGACTTCGTCGGCCGCGAGGAGTTCGATTACACCATCAAGGAAGTCGCCGAGGGACGACTATACAGCAGTATCGCCGGACTGTCGTACCGGGACGGCGATACGATCGTCCACAATCCCGACCGCATGCTCATCGACGACATGGACGCCCTTCCGTCCGTTTTGGACGTCTATAAGCGCGATCTCGTGGTCCCGAACTACTACATCGGCTACCTGAAGCACCCCTACCTCTCGATCTACACGGGCCGCGGCTGCCCCGCGCGCTGCTCGTTCTGCCTGTGGCCCCAGACGGTCGGCGGCCACGTGTACCGGACCAAGTCGGCGAAGGCCGTCATCGCGGAGATGGCGAAGGCCAAAGAGCTGTTCCCCGAGGTCAAGGAGTTCTTCTTCGACGACGACACCTTCACCGCCGATCTGACCCGGGCGGCGGAGATCGCCAAGGGCCTCGGCAAGCTCGGGATCATGTGGTCCTGCAACAGCCGCGCCAACGTCCCATACGAGTACCTGAAGACCTTCAAGGACAACGGCCTGCGCCTGCTGCTCGTGGGCTACGAGTCCGGCAACCAGCAGATCCTCAACAACATCAAGAAGGGCGTCCGGGTCGACATCGCCCAGGAGTTCACCCGTAACTGCCGCAAGCTCGGAATCGTCATTCACGGGACCTTCATCCTCGGCTTGCCCGGCGAGACCAAGGACACGATCGAGGAATCGATCAAATACGCCTGCGAGCTGAACGTGGACACGATCCAGGTGTCCTTGGCGGCCGCCTACCCCGGCACCGAGCTGTACCGCCAGGCGATGACCAACAAGTGGTACGACGAGGGGACGATGGTGCGCAACGACGGCACCCAGGCCAGCGCCATCTCCTACCCCCACCTCAACGCCGCGGCGATGGAGGCGGGCGTCAAGCGCTTCTACTCGAAGTTCTACGCGCGCCCCACGCCGATCATGCGCATGCTCGTCAGCATGGCGAAGGACCCCCTCGAGCGCCAGCGCCGCCTGCGCGAGGGCAAGGAGTTCCTCGACTACCTGCGCGGCCGTCAGAAGCCGGCCGTCTCGCGGCTGGCCCCGGGCCAGACCAAGCACAAGGAGCCGGTCGCGGCGTAACGGCCCCCCATGGCGCTGGAAATCCTCGGGCTGATCATGCTCACCGCCGCCGTGGCGGGGCGGGCCGCGTTTTCGGCCTTCGCGCTGGCCTGCGGGGCCTTCACGCTCGGCTTCGCGCTCGTGTCGTCCGTATTCGCGCGACGCTTCCTGTTCGCGCGCCCGGCCCGGCCCGCCGCCTCCCTTCCCCCGATCACTTTGATCAAGCCGCTTAAGGGCGAGGACCGCGATCTCGACGCCAACCTGGCCAGCTTCTGCCGGCAGGATTACCCCTGCTTTCAGGTTCTGTTCTGCCTGGCGAGCCCCGATGACCCGGCCCTGGGCGCCATCTCCCGCCTGAAGAAGCAGTTCCCCGACACCGACATCGAGGTCGTCGTCTCCAAGAACCGCATCGGCTACAATCCGAAGGTCAACAACATGGCCAACGCGTACCCGTTCGCCAAGTACGACCTGCTGCTGATGTCCGACTCGGACATACGCGTCGAGCCGGGCTTTCTCAGGAGGATGGCCGCCCCCTTCGCCGACTCCTCCGTCGGCCTCGTCACCTCTTTCTATCAGGGCGCCGGCGCGCGCGGCCTCTGGGGCTGCATGGAGGCGCTGTCGATCAACGCCCACTTCCTGCCGCAGGCCGCCTGCGCGGCCGATTTCGGCATGCGCTTCGCCATGGGCGCGGCGATGATGGTCCGCCGCCAGGCTTTCGAGGCGTCCGGGGCCTTCGCGAATCTCGCCGACCACCTCGCCGACGACTTCTGGCTCGGAGAGTCGGTGCGCGAGGCCGGCTGGCGCCTGGAAACGGCCGAAGGCTGCGTCGACTCGATCCCCTGCATCGAAAG
>JAHFCD010000343.1:1564-3744 GCA_023249695.1 Elusimicrobiota bacterium | reverse complement strand
AAATAAAGGGGATGCCCCGATCCCGAATGGCCCTCCGTCGCCTGAGCGCCCTTCTCCTTTCCATTGTACTTGCGGTCCCCTCGGACGCGATCCTCATCGTCCGCCCCGGCCCTACGGTCATCGGAGCCCCCGCGGCCGCCGGCGCCGCCGCCAACGTCGGCCAGTTCGTGCCCCAGTGGACCGGTGAATTCACCTCGTTCCTGGCGACGCCCAACCCCGATCCCGCCGCCGTTCGCCTGATCGCGCGCTCGCTCGCCGGGCTGAACCTCGACGATCCGGCGGTCAAGGCCCAGCTCAAGCCCCTCGCGATCGCCCTGCGCAAGGCCGTCCATCCCTTGCTCGCCAAGCCGATCTCGAGCGCGACCACCGACGACCAGCTCGAGGACGCCGACACCCGCTTCGAGGTCCTCAATTACCCCGCCGTCCGCGCCCTCCTGACCGAGGAGCAGCAGAACGGCGTCGGCGCCGCGTCGTGGGCGTTCAACCGTCATCTCTGGGAGCCGACCGGCACCGAGTGGATCCGCAAGAAAAAGAGCCTCGACGAGACGATCGAGGCGATCCGGCGGGAGCTCGAGACCCCGCGCGCCAAGGCGAGCGACGCGCCCGCGCCGCCGGCCGGAACGGGCCCCGACGTCGCCGTTTCGGTGCTCAAGGGAGACATCACCGCCGTCGCGGCCGACGCCGTGGTCACGACGGTCCAGGAGAAGCACCTGTGCGGCGCCGGCGTCAACGCGGCGATCGCGAAGGCCAACGGGTGTTTTTTCGCCCAGCTCCAGAAAGGCCCGGACCTCAAGGACGGCGATTCGCTTCTCGCGCGCGGCGACGGCAAGGGCCCCGTCAACAACGTCCTGTTCGTGGCCGACAAGTACGAGCGGCCCCTTTCCGACATCGTGTACGAGGGCCTCAAGGCCGCGGACAAGGCGGGGCTTCAGTCCGTGGCCGTGCCGGCCCTGCGCGCCGGCTCGGTGTTCGGCGCCGTCGAACGCAGCTACCGCGAGATCGTCACCGAGATCCGCGGCGGCGTCGAGCGCTTCGTCGCCGAAGGCAGGACCGCGCTCAAGAACATCTCTTTCGTCGTCTACAACGACGAGCGCCTCGCGGCGAGCCTGCAGAACGTCTTCACGGAGCGGACCGAACGGGAGCGCTCGCTGCGCACCGATCTGCGCGAGGCCAAGCTTTCCGGCACGGGCGTCGTGCTGACGCCGCGCGCGACGGCCGTCGAGAACCGCGCGTCGCCGGTGTACGGCAGCATGCTCGAGCCCTGGGACCTGAAGCACCTCAAGGTCTCCCATAAGCCCGTCAAGATCGGCGCCATCGAGGACCGCGAGACGTTCTCGAAGCCCGTGACCTCCGTCCTGAACATGCCGATCAAGATGCCCGGCAGCGAGATCCGCCTGCCCAAGGAGCTTGAGCAGTTCCGGGAATTCTTGCAGAAGATCATCGACCACGAGAAGGCCGTCAACCCTAAGATGGACGATTTTTACATGTACCTGACGGTCGACCAGAACGCCGTCAAGAGCGGAACCACGCATCGACGGCCGGGCGTGCATATCGACGGCGTGCAGGGCGCGCGCTATAAAGTGAAGCTGCCGCCCGAGCATCTGTACTCGGCGAGCGACCGGCTCGGCACCGTGTTCTACGATCAGGCCTTCGATCTCACTTCGCTCGACCCCGCGAAGCAGCATGTCCACGCCGAGCTCGAGCGCCAGGCCAGGGAGGCCAATGCGTCGGCGGTCCCGAATTTCGACATCGCCTTCTGGGACTCCTACTCGGTGCACCGCGCCGACATCGCGAAGGAGGATTTCGTCCGGACCTTCATCCGCGTCGAGTTCAGCCGGAAGCAGTACGACAGCGAGGGGGACACCCACAATCCGCTGTTCGAATACGACTGGAAGCCCGTGGCCCGGCCGATCCCGGAGGACCTCGACGACAAGCCGCTCCCACCGGCCGCGATCGAGCTCGGACCGATCCGGGAAGCCGGGCCGGCGCGCGCCTTCCTGCGCCGGCTCAAGGCCTACGGCCAGGGGATTTTCTTCCAATTCTGGTGGAACGTCGGCCCGCCGGTGCGCGCCGTCTGGACGGAGTACGCCGAAAAGCTGGAACGCCATCGGGACGAAGGCCGCGAACCGGCGGTCAACGACCCCCGCGCGTTCTTCCGCGGCCTGCGCCTGCTCGGCACG
>JAHFCD010000343.1:0-1554 GCA_023249695.1 Elusimicrobiota bacterium | reverse complement strand
CGACGTCGTCCTGAGCGAGGCCCGCGAGCTGTTCGCCAGACACGTGAGCGCCGACAAGGAGATCGCCGCCGCCTTCGAGCGCTTCCTCCAACGCGCCGTCCTTTATAATCCCGGGAAGCGGCGCACGAAGACGCGGAGCATGATCGTCTACCACATGAAGGAAGGCTCCACTTTGCCCGCGGAAGACCTGGCCGCATACTTCGACGGTCTGGCGCGGGATGAGGACGCGTTGGCGGCCTCTCGCGCGCGCAGGGATGCCCTCATGGCCGACTTCAAGGCCGTCGCGGACCGCGTCATTCTCGACGCCAACCAGAACGCCCCGGTCGGCCGGCGGGTGCTGGGAACTTTGATCTTCGGAAGCTTCGCCAACGGCGCCATACGGCCGGGCAGCGACATCGACCTGCAGTTCATCACCGAGGACGGCTCTGCCCCGCCCGGAAGCGACCTGCCCGCCGCCCTCGCGCGGGAATGGGCCAAGCTCCACCCGATCAAGCTCGAGATCATCTCGTTTACCTTCGTCCCGCCCGACGCCGGTCTGCTGGCCCGGCTGCACCCCGAGCCGATCCTGGTCGTCTCGCCTTACGCCGACATCGAGCGCCGGCTGAATCGAAAGACGCCGCTGCCGCTCCCCGAGCCGGCTCGCGCCGTCACGCGGGGGGGCCGGTTCGTGCGCGCCGCGTTCGATCTCTGGCTGCGGGCCCTCCTCTCCACCTCGAAAGCGGACGTTCTCCGGCCGGGCGTGCCGCATACGATCAAGAACGTGCCCCGCTACGTCCTCGAGAACATGGGCCGGGCGGTCGTCGACGCCAAGAGCCAGGAGGACGTCGGCTACTACATCGTCGAGGGCGACAGCGGCGAGGCCCGGCGCGGGCTCGAGGCCCGCGGCTGGAAGCTCGGCGACGCGCTCGAGAAAGCGGTCGGCTTCCATCAGATCTTCCCGGCGACCACGCCGGAGGGCGGCCGCGCTCTCGTCATTCTGCGGGTCAACGGCGCCGACCGGATGATCCACATGCGGACCTTCCTCGACCTTCTCGGCATCCCCGCGAAACGGATTCACGCTTTGCCCGGCTTCCGCTCCTGGAAAGCGGAGTACCGCGCGGCCTTCGCGGCCGAAGGCCGCGTTCCCGACGGGGTCGTCTACGGCCTGACCGACAGCGCCGTCCAAGCCTTGCGCGCGAGCGATCCCGGCGCGACGCTCCGCGAGCGGCCCCTGGGACCGCCCGGCACAGACATCGCCGGTCTGCCGCTGACGGTCGCGACCTTGTCCGACGGGCGAACCATCTGGTTTCTCCGGACGGTCTACGGGCGCTTGGCCGGCGACCTCATGGACGCGGTGCTCGAGCACGGCGCGCGCCGGATCACGGTGCTGGGAGCCTCGGGCTCGCTCGAGGCGAAGTCCCGCGTCGGAGACTGGTACACGCCCCGCTTCCTCCTCGCCGACGACGGACGCAAGGTCGATCTCTCCTTTATTAAGGAACTTTCCGGCGTGCCGCGAGAAGGCGCCCACCTCCACGTCGCCACGCCCAACCGCGGCACCAAGGCGTGGCTGAAGAA
>JAHFCD010000342.1 GCA_023249695.1 Elusimicrobiota bacterium | reverse complement strand
CGATGTTCGACGGCACCGGCGAGAAGAAGGCCGCAGAGGACACCCCCCTCGACCCCGCCAATCTCAAGGCGTTCGTCGTCCGCCACGGCCAGGCCATGACCGAGATCAGCCTCGCCGAGGCCGCCGCTCACGGCGGCCAGGTCCGCCTGCTCACCGCGAAAAGCGACCCCTCCGGCCTGACCGACAAGCACGCGGCCGCGGTCGCCGGGCTCCTGCGCGGCGGCGAGATCAAGGCGATCCAGAAGGAAGCCCTCGCCGTCGACTGGTCCCCCAAGTCCGCGACCGGGGTCCAGGCCGTGGAGTCCGCGGCCCCCGCCTCGCTCGGCGCCAAGCTCCTGTGGCCTTTCCGCGAGGCCAAGTTCCTCGCCAAGACCTTCGCCTCCTCGCTCGTGAAGCCCCTGCCGAGCGAGATCCTCGGCGGCCTCGCCACCAAGTCCTTCCCGCTCGTCACCTCGATCGCCGTGTACTGGAGCGCGGTCGGTCTGGGCCACCCGCTCGCGCTGGCCGGCCTCATCGGGCTGAGCGTGGTCCAGGAGGTCTTCCACGGCTTTTACCTGAAGAGCTGGAACAATTTCCAGGAAGCCCTGCGCCGCGCGCGCGGCTTCAACTACCAGATGTTCTTCAACCTCGCCTACATGCAGGGCTTCGGGACCTTGTACCGCCTGCTGTCGTGGTCGGCGAACCCGGCGAGCGTGACGCCCCCGTGGAGCGTCCACTACTGGAAAGACATGGCCGTGATGTCCGTCGTCGGCACCTTCTTCGGCGTGCTCGGCTACAACAGCCTCAACGCGCTGTACGCGAAGGGCGCGATCAAGCGCTGGCAGCACTCCGGCATCCAGCAGGTGCGCGACCTGGGATTCCTGCTCGCGGGGCCGTTCTTCGCCTCCGGCTCGATGACGGTGTTCTGGAGCATCTTCCTCTTTCAGCAGTCTCTCGACCTCGCGATCGCGATCTGGGCCGGCCGGGCCGCGGCCCGAGAGGTCGTCTTCGTCACGAGCGCCCCTGTCGCCGCCAGCGCCGAGTTCAAGGATAAGTATCCCGTCGCGGGCGTGGTCATCGAGCCCCCGCTGCGGCAGGCCGGCAAGGCCGTCTTCGACAACCCTCTCGTGCGCCTGATGACCTGGCCCGCCCGGGCCTTGTGGAAGCTCGTCCGCGGAGGCAAAAAGTGATCCGCCGAATCTTCTCCGGCGCGCTCTCGCTGCTCATAGCGCTCTCGGCGGCGCCTTCGTACGCGCAGGTCGTCGGCCAGGGCGCCAACGCCTCGGTCCCGCGGGTCACCGGCTCGTTCGGCGCCGTCTCCGGGCCCGCGCTCTCGCTTACGCCGTCGGCCGCCTCGGCTCCCACGCTCGCCCTCTCCGCCGCTCTCGCGCTGACGCCGGTCCCGACTCTCGCTCCGGCGCTTGCCGCCGCGACGCAGCCCTCCGCCGCGAAGCCGGTCGCCGCCGTTTCCGCCGCCGTCCCGGTCGCGGCCAAAGCCGTCGCCCCTTCGGCGCTCGCCGCCGCTCCGCTCCCGTCGGCGGCCGCCGAGGAAGGCCTATCGGCTCACGACGTGCAGGTCCTGCGCGGCGCCTGGCAGGCCGCACACGCTCTCGTCGAGCCGGTCCCCGGAGCGCCCGACACCCTGGCCGACGCGCCGATCGCGCCGCAGCCGGGCCGCGAGTACACCGCCTCTCCCGAGGACTGGCGCGACCAGGTTCTCCACTTCATGCTCCTCGACCGCTTCGCGCGCGCCGGCAAGGTTCGGACGAACGGCGACGTGGAAAAGGGCAACACGCGCCACGGCGGCAACCTGCGCGGAGTCATCGAGCAGCTCGACTACCTCAAGGGCTCGGGCGTGACCACCTTGCTGCTTTCGCCCGTCACGCAGAACCAGGCGGAGTCCTACCACGGCTACGCGCCGGTGCACATGCTCGCGATCGACCCGCACCTCGGCACGATGGCGGATTTTAAGGAATTGGTGCGCGAAGCGCACCAACGCGGGATGCTGGTCGTGCTCGACTGGGTGCTCAACCACAGCGGCCCCGTGTTCGAGTACAAAGAGGGCTCGCAGTGGCGCGGCCTCGACGGCCAGCCCAAGGAGATCGGCGAGTGGACCGAGACGCTCAAGCCCAACGAGCTGAAGGATCCGAAGCACTTCACCCGCCGCGGCGTGATCGACAACTGGTCCGACGGCGAGCAGGCCGTCAACGGCGACTTCCCCCCGAACTACCGCCATTACGCCTCCGACAAGCCCGAGACCGCTTCGGCGCTGACCCACATCGCGAAGTGGTGGATCCAGGAAACGGACATCGACGGCTTCCGCCTCGACGCGGTCCGCCACGTCGCCCCCGGCTTCGTGCCCGTGTTCTCGAAGGCGATCAAGGAGTACGCCGCGTCGATCGGCAAGAAGAACTTCTTCCTCGTCGGCGAAAACTCGACCGGCATCGACGCCGACCTGATCCCCCATCTGACGACCGACGGCATGGACAGCGCGTTCGCCTACCCCTCCTACCGCCGCGAGACCTACGCGCTGCACGGGAAAGCCCCGACGCGCGTGCTCGAGGACAGCCTGCACCGCACGAACCAGGCCCTGGGGCCCCTGGCGGGACGTCTCCTGCGCTTCATCGACAACCATGACGTGTACCGCTTCCTGCGCCTCGGCGAGCCCGAGGCCATGCTGCGCATGGCGCTGGCCTATCTGCTATTCTCCATCGGCATTCCGATGACCTACTACGGCACCGAGCAGGGCTTCCGCCAGGACACCTCCCGCCTCGACCCCGAGGGCCCGGACCATCCCGCCGACCCGCGCAACCGCGAGGATCAGTTCGCGGACGGCCAGTTTAAGTCCGAGAGCTCGAAAGGCGACAAGTTCGACCCCGAGAACGACACCTATAAATGGCTCGCGAAACTCACCGGCGTCCGCAAGGAATACGCGGCTCTGCGCCGCGGCGAGCAGTGGGTGCGCTGGTCCAACCCGTCGGGCGCCGGCCTGTACACCTTCTCGCGCATCTACAAGGGCAAGGAGGTCGTCGTCGCGCTGAACTTCGGCCCCTCCGCCGTCTCCGAGACGATGTGGCTCGACTGGAAGATCACCCCCGCGGGCACGGAGTTCTCGGACGCGCTCGACTCCTCCTACCGCGTAAGGGTCTCCGGCCTCGCCGGCGGCTCGCAAGTCACGATCTCCCTGCCGCCTCACGGCGTGCGCGTGCTAGTGCGTGACGCCAAATAAGAGAGCCCTGCCGTCCTGGGCGGGCAAGGTCCTCTACCTCGTCCTCCTCGACCGCTTCGCCGACGGCGACCCCTCGCGCAACGACTTCGGCCGCGACGAGTACTCGGCGACCGACCCCGAGAAGTTCCAGGGCGGCGACCTCGAGGGCCTGCGGCGCCGCCTGCCGGCGCTCAAGCGCCTCGGCATCGACGCGATCTGGCTCACGCCGCCGACGCACGGCCAATGGGTGAACCCGACGATCGCCACGCGCGGCTATCACGGCTACTGGCCCTACGATTTCACGGCCGTGGACCCGCACTTCGGCACGCTCGAGGATTACCGGCGCATGGTCGCCGACGCCCACGCGCTCGGCATGAAGGTGATCCAGGACATCGTGGTCAACCACACCGCCAACTTCTTCACGGTCACCGGCGAGGGCTACGACCCGAAGCACCCCGAGCGCAGCTGGCGCGCGCTGCCCGGCACCTATCCGCCCGACGGCGAGCCGAAGGCGCCCAACGATCCCGTCTTCAAGATGAACGACGCCCGCGATCCCGCGCACCGCAAGGCG
>JAHFCD010000341.1 GCA_023249695.1 Elusimicrobiota bacterium | reverse complement strand
AATCGGGGCCTTCGGGGCTATACTTCGGGTGATGGCCTGGTCCCGGTTCGTCCCCCTCCTCATATTGATGCTCGCCGCGGCTCATGCCGCCGCGGGCGTGACGTCGGTTCCCGAATCGGCGGGCACGCCGCAGGTCAACGCCGCGCCGGGTGGAGTCGTCACGACGGCGAGCCCGGTGCCCGGGATGCTCTCCGCGCCGGCGCTCTCACCGCTGGCTCCGGCGCTGTCGGTGCTGCCGGCCCCCTCCTGGGTGCCGGCCCTGCAGGCGGCCGCGGCGCCGGCCGCGGCCAAGCCCGTCGAGGCGCGCCGCATCGTCTTCGACGTGCGCGGCAGCCGGGGCGGCCACGGCGACGTCGCGGCCGCCTACCTGACGGCCTACGATCTGCTCGACCGGACCGTCGGCCGTTCGGACGCCATCACGCCCAAGATCACCTTCATCGCGGGCGAGACCGAGCGGCGCATCCTGTCGCGGCTCACCGGGCGCGAGGTGAAGGACGGAGACGACCTGTTCGACGGCTATGCGACGGTGTACGGCCCCGGCACGTTGCCGGCCGAGCATCCTCCCGCCGACGTGCTGATGAACCTGGCCGCGCAGGAAGGCGAGTACGCGCCGAAGAAGGGGCGGCTTCCCGTCAACGAGCGCACCGTGATCCTGACCCAGACCGTGTTCGGCAACACCGAGTCCTCGTCGAACGGCCCGGCGACCGCGATGGTCGCGGGACGCCGGCTGGAACTGAGCCCCGCGGGGCTCGCGCGCAACGACGCGGGCATCTACGCCGATCCCGTCGCGCGCTCCTTGCGCGGCCGGCCGCGCGAGGAGGTCCGCCGCTTCGTCCTCGAGCAGGCCGAGCGGACCGACATCGAAGGGACCGCGGCGGTCGCGGCGATCCTCAACGGCGAGGTCCTCGCGGGCGCCGAGGTCGGGCTCGCCTACGGCATCAGCATGAAGGAGGTGAAGCCCCAGTTCGAGCGCTACCTGACCGGCCTCGCGAACCGGGCCGCCAAGGATAATGGAAGCTTCGTCGTCGTCACGCCGTCGTCCTTCGAGCTCGCGGACATCAAGAACAAGAAGCTGCGCGCGCGCGTCGTCCTCTACGCGGGCGACCGCATCATGCCTGAAGCCGCGGAGCCCGGCAAGATCTATATCCTGAAGACCGGGACGCTCCCCCACCCGCTGTTCGTCGGCCTGATGGCCTACTCGCGGCCGCCGCCGATCGTGGCCGGCGACGGGGCGATGAGCGCGGCCGTGGGGCTCGGGCGGCCGTTCGTGCTGACCAAGGTCGGCTGGAACGACCTGAACATACAGACCTTCGCCGAACGCCTGAGCCTGCGCGCGCCCGAGAGCAGCCGCGAGCTGATCCGCGACGTCTACCTGAAGTCCAATCTCGAGCGCGCCGTCGAGCTCGACGCCCTCGCGGGCTCCTTCGCGGAGGTCTCGCGCGCGATCCCCACTTTGACCGACACGATGTTCGCCGCCGTCCAGGCGGCCGCTGACGCGGGGTCGCTGGAGGTTCCGACCGACCTGCTCCTCGGCGGGGTGAAGGACGAGCTGCTGCGCGCGTCCCTGATCTCGCTGCGCTCGCTGCTCGGCGACGCGGACGCGCAGGAGATCGCCTTCGACGCCCTGAAGGGCGGGGACGCCCGCGAGCGGCGGCTCGTCGCCTCGGCCATGTTTCGCGACATGGCCCGGACGACGGCGATTCTCAAGCCCTTCCGCTCGCTCGACTTCCACCCGTTGAACCTGCTCGCCGCCAAGCTCTCGCTGAGCTTCTCCCGCGCCGCGCGCCGCCGCCGCTAGTCGCATTTCCGGCCTCAAGTCTTTCTGGCGAGGGTTCTCTTTTAAAAACAAACGGCCGGACCTCGACGTCGAGATCCGGCCGTCCATGTTTTTAAAGCTCGGAGAGGGAGGGATTCGAACCCTCGCTAAGGCTTTACGCCCTAGAACGGTTTAGCAAACCGTCGGTTTCAGCCGCTCACCCACCTCTCCAAAAAGGGTTATCGACCACCCGATTCTAGCACATCGCGCGGAGCGCCGTTTCGCGCGCCTCTGGGTAAAAAATTGGTAAGCCCGCCTTGACGGAGGCGGGGATGGGGTGCATACTGAAGCCATGGGGCTTCGGATGTACCCGGCTTTGCTCGCCTGTTTTGTGTTCGCGGCCCCGTCCCTTTCCGCCCTGCCCCTTCGCGACGACCAAGATCCGGGGCATGGAGCCGGAGCTGTCATCCAGGGCATTTGGGATTACCTGACGGGCAGATTCGGAGGCGGCAAGGAGCCCGATCCGGCTGCAACACCGGGGAGCGGAGATTCCAACGGCGGTCATTCCGGACGGGCGCCGGGTTCCGGACGCTCGGGTGGCGGTACTGATCCGGCGGGCAGCGGCTCCACGGGCGGCGGCGACCCGCCAGGCGGCGGAGACTCGACAGGCAACCGCGGTTCGGCGGGCGGCGGCGACCCGCCAGGCGGCGGAGACTCCACGGGCAACCGCGGTTCGGCGGGCGGCGGCGATCCGGCGGGCGGCGGCTCGGCGGATTCCGGTCATCCGGGAGGAGATTCGGGCGGTGGTTCGGGGAACGGCCGAGGCGGAGGTCCCGCGGACGGAAACCCGCCCGACGGCAGCCCGCCGGAGGGAGCCCCGCCGGGCGGAGGCTCCGGCCACCGTGACGACAAGCCCGGCGATAAAGGCGGCGACAAGACCGGCGACTCTGGCGGCGGCAAGACCGGCGACGCTGGCGGCGACAAGACCGGCGACACGAGCGGCGACAAGGGCGGCGAGCGGGGCGGAGGCGGTCCGGTCGGGCGCCGGAATCTCCCCCCGGTCGACGCGGATGGAGGCGGCGGTTCTCGCAATGTTTTGCTGCCGTCGAGCGGCTTCAGCGGCTCCCTCGCCGGCCCCAATTCCGATCCCATCGCCGAGGCGAAAGCGGCCGCCGCCAAGCAGGCCGCCGCCGCCGAAGACGAGCGTTTTCTCAAGAGCCGGGCCGAAAATTTCCGCCCGGCGCCGGGGGCCTCGGACCCCCTGCTGCGCGCCGCAGCGCTGATCCGTTCCGCCAAGCTCAAGCTCGACATGGGCGATCGAACCGAGGCGATCCGCGACGCGACCGCGGCGCTGGAGCTGGCCCCGGGTTCTCCCGCGGCGCTTTCCCTGCGCGCGACCGCGCTCAATCTCGTCGGCCGCCACGAGGAGGCCGCCCGCGATGCGCGAGAAGCCCTGAAGGTCCGGCCGGACGAATCGGCCCTGTGGGAAAATCTGGCCTGGGCGAACTTGCGCTCGGGCCGTTACGCCGACGCGATCGACGCGGCGGGCAAGGCCCTGAAGATCAATCCCAAAAGCGCTTTGGCCCTGTCGACCCGCGGCTACGCCCGCCAGATGGTCGGCGACATGGCCGGCTTGCGCGAGGATCTCACGGCGGCGGCGGCGCTCGACTCGCGCTTCGCGGAGAAGGCGGAATTGGCGCGCGCGGGCAAGCGCGTCTATGACCCCAACGGCGACGACGCCTCGTACCTGCTCGGGGCGGCCGCCGCGGTCGCATCGGTCGCCGCGGGGGCGGTCAAGCTTTGGCCGGCGGCCGTGGGGCTGATGCTCTTCGGCGCCGCGGCGCTGTTCATCGCGGTCGTCGTTTCCCGGCGGCGGTCGTCCGCCTCTCGACCCCATCTGGAGCCTTTGCGCCCCGCGCCGACCGCCGTCCCCAACGGTCTTCTGGCCGGCAAGTACCGCCTGGAGGGCCTGGTGGGACGCGGCGGCATGGGCGAGGTGCGCCGCGCCA
>JAHFCD010000340.1 GCA_023249695.1 Elusimicrobiota bacterium | reverse complement strand
GGCTCGTCGGCGTGGCCCTGGATCGGCCCAACCAGGTCGTCGAGGCGGACACGATGTTCAAGTCCGAGCCCTGCCACGTGAAGGCCGTCCATCTCGAGGAAGAAGGCGAGCTGCGCCGCACGCTCATCCTCTTCGAGACGAAGACCGTCGGCGCGCGCATCTAGCGCCCGCCGCTCAGCTCCTCGGCGCGCTCGGAGGGCCCGGCGGGCGGGAATTTCATATGATGGACGAACCATGGCCCAGGACTTCACGAAGGATCTCGACCGGATTCGCGTCGGCATCGACGAGGTGGACAACGGGATCGTCGAGCTTCTGGCTCGGCGCCGCGGGCTCGTGATCGAGCTGGCGAAGATCAAGAAAACGCTCGATGTGCCGATCTACGACCGCAAGCGCGAGCAGGCGCTGGTGGACCGCGTGAAGAAATGGGGCGCGGAGCATAAGCTGAACGAGGAGTTCGTCGAGGTCGTCTTCCGCCTCATCGTGATGAACTCCAAAGAAGTGCAGTACCATGAGAGTTTCTAGCCGGGCGGGGTCCGTCGCCGAGTCCGGCACGCTGCGCCTGTCGGGCGAGGCCGCGCGGCTTCGCGGCGAAGGCGTGGACGTGGTCAGCCTGCTCGAAGGCGAGCCGGACCTCCCGGTTCCCGAGGCCGTGACGCGCGCCGTCGAGGACGCGGTGCGCGCCGGCCGCATGAAATACTCCGCCTCCTCGGGCCTGAAGGAGCTGAAGGCCGCGCTTTCCCTCAAGCTGAAGAACGAGAACGGCGTGACGGCGCCGCCCGAGAGCATCCTCGTCGCCAACGGCGCCAAGCAGGCCGTCTATGCGGCCCTGCAGGCCCTGTGCGACCCGGGCGACGAGGTGCTGATCCCCTCGCCTTGCTGGGTCACCTTCCCGGAGTCGGTCAAGCTCGCGGGCGCCGTGCCCGTGCTCGTGCCGACCGGAGCGGATCATCAGCTCGACCTGGACGCCCTCGAGCGCGCCGTCACCGCGAAAACGAAGGCGATCATCCTCAACTCGCCGAACAACCCGACGGGCGCCGTCTACCCGGAGCCGGCGCTGAGGGCGGTCGTCGCGCTCGCGGAGCGTCGCGGCCTGACGATCATCTCCGACGAGGCGTACGAGGCGCTCGTGTACGACGGGGCGCATGTCAGCATCGCTGCTTTGGGCGCGGCCGCGGAGGCGCGTACGGTCACGATCCAGACGTTCTCGAAGAGCTTCGGCATGACGGGCTTTCGCGTCGGCTACCTGGCCGGGCCCGCCGAGTTCGTGAAGGCGGTCGGACGAATCCACGGCCACGTGACGGGCAACGCCTGCACCTTCGCGCAATGGGGCGCGTTGGCGGCGCTGGGCCTGGGCGACGCGCATCGCTCGTCGTGGCGCGAGGCGCACCGGGCGCGGCGCGACGTCGCGTTCGCGCTGGGCGCGAAGCTGTTCGGCTGCGTCAAGCCGCGGGGCGGCCTGTTCCTGTTCGCGGACGCGCGGCGTCATCTGGGCGCGCGCTTCCCGGACTCCGCGGCGCTGGCGGCTCACTTTTTGGAGGCGGGGAAGGTCGCCGTCGTGCCCGGCTCCGCGTTCGGCCGGGAGGGCTTCCTGCGCCTGAGCTTCTCCGCGCCCGAGGCGACGCTGCGCGAGGCGTTCGCGCGGCTGGAAAAGGCGCTGTGACCGTTGGCTTGATCGGCTTCGGCCGCCTGGGACGCCTGCTCGCGCGGCACTTCGCGCGCGACGCCAAGATCTTCGTTTACGACCCGAAGCTCGACGAGCGCGCCGCGCGCGCGCTGGGGGCGGCGCCCGCGACGCTGGCGCAGGCCTGCGCCCAGGACGTGGTCGTGCTGTGCGTGCCGATGGCCGCGTTCGAGGGCGTCGTGCGCCGCATCAGGACCATGGTCCGGCCGGGCGCGCTGGTCGTCGACACCTGCTCGGTCAAGGGGCACCCGGTCCTCGCGATGAAGCGCTGGCTGCCCCGGAACGTGAGCCTGCTCGGCACGCATCCGAATTTCGGGCCCGACAGCGCGGCCGATTCCCTGAAAGGCCGCACCATCGTCCTGTGCCGGGCGCGGATGACGAATCCGCTTTACCGCCGGGCCAAGCGCGCGCTCGAGCGCAAAGGCCTGAACGTCGTCGAGCTCACGCCGCGCGAGCATGACCGCCGCATGGCGTCGTCCCTGGTGCTGACCCACTTCATCGGCCGGGGGCTGATCGCCTCCGGCGCCAAGACGACCGGCGTGGACACGGAAGGCTATAAGCGCCTGCTGCGCATCCTCGAGACCGTGCAGAACGACACCTGGCAGCTGTTCGCGGACATGAACCGCTTCAACCCGTTCGCCTCGCCGATGCGCCGCCGCTTCCTCGCGGCGTTGAAGGCGACCGATCGAAGAGTGCGGCCTTGAAGGTCGCCTACCAGGGCGTCCCCGGCGCCTACAGCGAGGCGGCGCTGCGGCTCCATTTCGGCGAAGCCGCCGAGCCCCTCGGCTTCGCCTTCAGCGAGCAGGTCTTCGACGCGGTCGAGGACGGCCGCGCGGACGCCGGCTTCGTGCCGGTGGAGAACAGCATCGCCGGGTCCGTGGGGGTCAACACGGACCTCCTGCTCGAGCGGGCCGTCGTCGCGATCGCTGAGGCGTACCTTCCGATCGACCACTGCCTCCTCGCCCTCCCGGGAGCCCGCCTCGAGGACGTCGCCGTGGTCTACTCCCACCCGATCGCGCTGGCGCAGTGCCGCGATTTTCTCCAGCGGCGCAAGCTGCGGCCGATACCCGAGTACGACACCGCCGGCGCCGCGGAGCTCGTCGCCAAGCGCGGGATTTCCGGCGAGGCCGCGATCGCCTCGAAGCGCTGCGCCGAGGTCTATGGCCTGAGCGTGCTGGCCGAGGACATCCAGAGCGTGAAGGGGAACTTCACGCGCTTTCTCGCTTTCCGCCGCGGGAGCGACGCGCCTCCGGGGCTCAAGACGGAAAAGACCAGCCTGGCCTTCTCGGTCCAGCATCATCCCGGAGCGCTGCTCGATTGCCTGAAGCTGTTCGCCGACCATGCCATCAACCTGACCAAGCTGGAGTCCCGGCCCATCGCCGCGAACCCGTTCGAGTATTCCTTCTTCGTCGATTTCCTGGGCGGGACCGGAGACGCCGCCGTGGCGGCCGCGCTCGCCGAGCTGCGCGCGACGGCCCGGCAGGTGAAGGTCCTGGGCTCGTATCCGCTGGTCGAGCGGCCGACTATTTCCGGGCCGCGTCCAGGATGAGCCGTTCCGTCTCGTCCCAGCCCAGGCAGGCGTCGGTGATCGAGACGCCGTAGCGCAGCTCGTCGGGGCTCTTGAAGCCCTTCGGCAGGTCCTGGCGGCCCGAAAAAAGATTGCTTTCGAGCATGAGCCCGGCGATCGGCGAGCCCGCGGCGCGGGCTTGCTCCAGGCACGCGTCGAAGACGGCGGGTTGGCGGCGGTGGTCCTTGCCGGAGTTGCCGTGGCTGCAGTCGATCATCAAGCGCGGGTTCAGGTCCGCCATCCGGAGCTTCTCGGCGCAGTACAGGACCGAGGCGCGGTCGAAGTTCGGCTCGCGTCCGCCGCGCAGGACGACGTGGCAGTTCCTGTTGCCGCGCGTGCGGTACACCGACACGCGTCCGTCGGGGTCGACGCCGAGGAAGTGATGCGGCGCGGCGGCGGATTTGATCGCGTCGAGGGCGACCTGGATGTCCCCGTCGGTGCCGTTCTTGAAGCCGACCGGAGTGGAGAGGCCGCTGGCCAGCTCGCGGTGGGTCTGGGATTCGGTGGTGCGCGCGCCGATCGCGTGCCAGCTGATC
>JAHFCD010000339.1 GCA_023249695.1 Elusimicrobiota bacterium | reverse complement strand
CTGGAAGAAGCTGCTCTCTCAAGAATCCCGGTGAGCGTCAAGCCCCTGGGAAAGCCGGAGCTGCGCGAGGGCCTCGTCGCGCGCGAGCCCGACGATCACAAGGGAATCTTCGGCCATGTGCTCGTGGTGGCCGGCTCGCGCGGGATGGCGGGCGCGGCGATCCTGGCGGCGCGTGGGGCGCTGCGCTCGGGCGCCGGGCTCGTCACGGTCGCGGTGCCGGGCGGCATCGTCGGGACGGTGGCGGGGGCGGTGCCGTCGGCGATGACCTTGGCCCTGCCGGAGAACACGGCGGGGACGTTCCGCGCGGAAGGCGTGGACCGGCTCAAGGAATACGCGAAGGAACGGCGCGTGATGACGATGGCGATCGGCCCGGGCATGACGACGCACGCGGACGCGGCGCGGTTCGTGCTGCTGACCTTGGCGGGCGTGCCGGCCGCGGCCGTCGTCGACGCCGACGCGTTGAATAATTTGGCGCAGCAGGAGCTCGACGGCGTGATGCTGATGCTGCGGGCGCGCAAGCAGCCGTGCGTGTACACGCCGCACCCGGCGGAGGCCGCGCGCCTGCTCGGGATGAAGAAAAGCGAGGTGGAGGCCCAGCGCCTGAAGTGCGTCGAGAAGCTCGCGCGCACCCTCGGGGGCGTCGCCTTGCTCAAGGGGCGCAAGACCTTGATCTCGGCGGGGGCGCGGACCGTGTCCAACGCGACGGGCGGGCCGGGCCTGGCGAAGGCCGGCTCGGGCGACGTCCTGACCGGGCTTATCGCCGGCCTTTGGGCGCAGATGCTCGCCTCCGGCCGCGTCGCCGGGGACCTTCCTTTTAAAGCGGCGGCCCTGGGCGCCTGGCTCCACGGCGCCGCCGGCGACGCCGCCGAGGCGGAGCTCACCGCGTGGGCCGTGACCTCGACCGACGTCGTGGACTACCTGCCGCGCGCGTTCAAAGCCCTGTGCGAGTAACGCTGTCCTCGGAAGAGGAGACCATCGCGCTCGGCGAGCGTCTCGGCCGGAGGCTCGAGGCCGGAGCGCTCGTGCTGCTGCGCGGAGAGCTCGGCGCGGGCAAGACGACTTTGGCCCGCGGCCTCGCGCGCGGCGCGGGCTATAAAGGGAGGGTGTCGAGCCCGACCTTCGCGCTCGCCCACGTCTACCGCGGCACGCGCCTGACCGTGCATCATCTCGACCTGTACCGCGTGGCGAAGGGCGCGGACTCGGAGCTCGGCCTCGACGAGCTGCTCGCCGATCCGCGCGCGGCGGTCGTCGTCGAGTGGCCCGACGCGGCCGGCGGCGCGTGGCCCAAGGACCGCCTCGAGGTCAGCCTGTCGCACGTTCCCGGCGGACGTCGCGTTGTGACGAAGGCCACGGGCCCGCGCGCCCGTAAAGTCCTAGAATCTGGGCGTGCCTAAAAGAAAAGGGCGTGAAGCGAAGCTGAGCGCGAACATTTTGGCGGTGGACGCCACGGGCGAAATCCTGTCCGTCGCCCTCGGCCGCCACGAGCTCAAGCGCGCGGCGAAAAAACACGACGAAGCGCTGCTGCCGCTCGTCGAGCGCCTGCTCAAGAAGGCCGGGCTCGCCTGGAAGGACCTGGACGCGATCGCCGCCGCCTCGGGGCCGGGTCGCTTCACCGGCATACGCATCGGCATGAGCTTCGCCTCCGCCGCCGGATTCCAATTGAAGATCCCCGCGCTGGCGATCAGCCGCCTCGCGGCCGCGGCCGCCCGGTCGAAGGCCGAGAGAGTGCTCGGGGCGCTGCCGGGCTGGAAGGACGAGGTGTACGCGCAGGCGTACCGGAAGGGGAAGGCCGACGGCGACGCGACCTGGACGTCGCCGCAGGAGTGGCCGGCCTTTCGCGCGGCGGCGGAGCGGACGGGCCTCGAGGTCAGCTTCGGCGACACGACCGCCGCCGATCTCCTGCCCGTCGCGCGCGGCCTGCTCGCCGCGAAGAAGGCTCCGTCGTTCAAGCCGTTTTACCTGAAGCCCGCGAGCTATGAACGACCTCGCGGTTAGGGCCGCGGAAGCCGGCGACATCGAGGCGGCCGCCGCGCTCGGCCTGGCCCGGCCGTACACGGCGAAGTGGTCGGCGCGGGAGCTCGCCTACGAGCTCGACCGGCTGGATTCCGTATTCCTCGTCGGAGAGGGCGGCGGGGCGCTGCTCGGCTACGCGCTCGCGCGTGTCGTGGAGCGGGACTGCCGCCTGCTCGATCTTGCGGCGGCGACGGACGGAGGCGGCCGCGGGCGGGCGCTGATGGCGGCGCTGACGAGCGCCGCGCGGTCGCGCGGCTGCGTGAAGATCTCGCTCGAGGTCTCGGCGGCCAACGAGCGCGCCCTCGCCTTCTACGCGAAGGCCGGCGCGCTGGTTGTCGGACGCCGGCCGAAGTTCTACAATGACGGCTCGGACGCCGTGCTGATGGACCTCGACATCTCTTGAACCTGCTCCTGGCGCTCCTGCTCGCTTCGTCGGCCGCGGCCTCCTCGTCCGGGGGGTCCGGGTCGTCGGCGGGCGCGCAGCAGGAATATCTGCGCGGGACCTTGCTCGAGCGGCGCGGCGCATTCGCCGAGGCGCTGGCGGCCTACGAGAAGGCGCTGGCGCTCGATCCCGGGTCGGCGTTCCTCGCCGGCGAGGCGGCCGACCTGGCGCTCGAGCTCGAGGATTGGTCTCGGGCGGAAAGGTGGGCGCGCCGGCGGCTGGAATTGGCGCCCGCCGACGGGAAGTCCCAGATGATCCTGGCGCGCGTCTTCTGGTCGCGCGGCCAGGAGTCGGAGGCGATCGCGGCTTTCGAGACCGCGCTCAAGCTCGATCCCGCCGCCATCGACGCGATCATGGCGCTGACCGAGCTGATCGCCCCGAAGGATCCCAAGCGCGCGCGCCTCATGCTCGAGCGCTTCCTCTCCGGCAATCCGGAGCACGCGTCCAAGGTCCTGCACGAGCTGGCCAAGCTCGACGCGCAGGAAGCCCGTTATCCCGCCGCCGTCGAGAAGCTTCGCCGCGCGATCGCGCTCGACGAGGCCGAGTCCGATCCGGTGCGCCTGACCTTGGGCCAGGTCTTCGAGATCTCCCGCGACACCGCGGCGGCCATCGACGAGTACCGCAAGGTGCTGAGCTCGATTCCCGACGACTACGAGCTGTGGGCGCACGTCGCCGAGCTCGAGGCCGCGCGCGGCGACGACGGCGCGGCCCGCGCGGAGTTCCTGCGCCTCAAGGAAAAACGCCCGGACGATGCGGCCGCCTCCGCCTGGCTCGCGTCCGACGCGGAGCGCGCCGGAGACTTCCGCAAGGCCGCGGGCTATCTGAAGGACAGCTCGTCGCTCAAGGACGATCCGACTTTGCATCTGCGCCTCGGCTACTATCAGCTGCAGTCCGGCGGGGTGAAGGAGGCGATGCGGACCCTGCAGGAGGCGCGCAAGCGCTGGCCGAAGGACGACCGCATCGCCTATTACCTGGCCCTCGGCCACGACGACGTGGGCGAGCACGACGCCGCGGCGGCGCTGCTGCGCGAGGTCCTCGCGCTCAAGCCCGACGATCGCGACGCTCGGTGGCAGCTTGCGACGATCCTCGAGAAGATGAACAAGGTCTCCGAGGCGGAGACGGAGTTCCGGGCGCTGCTGGCGAGCAAGCCCGACGACGCGCCGGCGCTCAACTATCTCGGCTACGCGCTGGCCGACCGCGGCCTCAAGCTCGTCGAGGCCGAGGCGCTGATCCGTCAGGCCCTCGTCCTCGAGCCGGGCAACGCCGCGTACCGCGATTCCCTCGGCTGGGCGCTGTACAAGCAAGGGCGCTTCGCGCCGGCGGTCGTAG
>JAHFCD010000338.1 GCA_023249695.1 Elusimicrobiota bacterium | reverse complement strand
CTCGGCTTCGGCGTCTTCGCAGGGCTGATCGCGGTCGCCGGCTTTCTGCAGATGGCCGGGATGACGGCGGGCTCGGTCGCCTTCAATCGCATACTCGCCGACGACGTCGCGCACTACAACCGCGCCAACGCCGTCTCGACGATCGTGATGAACGTCGTCGGCGTCGTGGGCCCGCTGCTCGCGGGGGCTTTCATCGCGACGGTCAGCGCGAGCTTCGGCCTGCTCAGCGGCAACGCGATGTCCTACGCGGTGTACGGCGTCCTGCTGCTCGCCGCCGCCGTCGGCTACGGCCTTTTCCTGAAGCTGCCGCGCGACGACATGATGTCGGCGCGCCGCGAGCTGGCCGAGGTCCTGAAGAAGGACGGCGTCGGCGACGCGGTTTTCCGCGGCGTCACCGCCGGGCAGCTGGAAGGCCGCCAGGTCATATTCGTCGAGGTGGAGGGCGATCCGGCCGCGGCCTTGGTTCCCGCCGCGTTCGGCGGCTTCCCGGTGCGGGCCGTCGCCCGCCGCCGCGTGTTCAACGAGGTGATCCAGGGCTTCAAGACGATCTTCGCCAACCGCTTCCTACGGCTGTACCTGCTGTCCACGACCCTGTCGGTCATGTCCGGCGACGCCCTGATCTTCGCGGCCTTGCCGCGCTTCTTGGAGGACGTGCTTCACGCGGGCGCCGGGTCCTTCGGGCTTTTCCTCGCGGCGGCGGCCCTCGGTTCGGGCCTCGGCTCGGGGATGATGGCCTTCATGCGCGACCCGGTGCAGATGGCGTTGGCGCCGTCGGCGCGCGTGTTCCGCTCCGAGCTGGCCGCCCGGGACGCCTCCTTGGACGAGGCGCGCCTCGACGCCGCCTCGGCCGCCTTGCGCGGCGCGGTCGTTCCCGTGCTCGCGCGCTATAAAGAAGCCTGGGAAAAGGGCGGGGCGGAGGTCGCGCCGGAGCAGTTCGGCGCGGATCTCGTCGCCGAAGGCGCGCGCGCCGTCGGCGAAGCGCTCGGCCGGACCGAGGCCGAGGCCCTCGCCTTGCTCGAGGCGACGAGCGCGTCGAGCGACCTGCGCGCGTGGGCGAGCCTGCGCGGCGCTAAGCTGCTGGCCGGAGCGTTCAAGGACGCGACGACGGGGATGAACCATCTCGAGCGCCAGGGCAAGTGGACCTCGTGGCTGCACGGCCTTTCCTGGCTCGCCTACGCGGCGCTGTTCTTCTCCGGCAGCCTGCATCTGGCCGCGGCGCTGATGCTCCTGTCCGCGGTCCTGGGCGCTCCCGCGATCGTGGCGTGGACCTCGCTGACGACGAAGGTCGTGGCGGGGACCTACAACGAGAGCCAGGGCAAGATCTACTCCGCGATGTTCTTCTATCAGCTGATCTTAGCGATCGCCGGCGTGCTTTTCATCGGCTGGCTCATGGCCGCGCTGCCCACGATGACCGTGCTGTGGATCACGGGAGTCCTCATGGTCCTGTGCGCGCTCATCGACTTCCTGTCGCCCGCGCTGATCTTTCCGATCCACCGCAAGAAGTAGGGATTCGCGCCGGCATGGTCGCGCCCTCGCCTCGAGGGCACCGCGCTAACAGGGTACCCGGCCGCTAGGCCCAACGGCCGCCCTCAGGCCCACCCATGGAGTCTTATGGGGCCCGCTTCGTTGGGACCAATGCCAGGACCTACTTGGGACCTATGACCCGACTGGAAAAGCGAAAGCGGCGTTATAATCGAATCAGACGCAAAGGAGACTCACCCGATGAAGCGCTTTCGATCCCTAATCGCCCTCACCCTCTCGCTCGCCCTCGTCGTGCTGTCTCCGGGCTCGAGCGCCTATCACGCCGCCGCGCAGACGGTCGGCGCTTCGGCCCGCGCCACCGGCGCAACGGGAGTCACGGGCGTCGTGGGCGCGAACTTCGGCCGCCCGGCCGTCGGCTCGATCCCCGTCCTCTCCGCCTCGGCGCTGTCGCTGTCTCCCGCGCTTTCCGCCCCCTCCATCGCTCCTTCGATCGTCGGCTCCGTGATCGCGGCGCCGCAAGCCGTGATCACCTCGCCGACGGCGAACCTGGCCGCCGCGCTGAAGACGGTCGCGCCGGCCGCGGCGAAGGCCGTCATCCCCGCCGCGAAGGCCCCGGCCGCTTCCGCCTCCGCGGTCGAGACCCTCAAGACCTCCGTGTCCGCGCCGTCCGTCGCGGAGAAGCCCGCCGAGACGCAGGCCGCCGAGGCGCGCAAGCAGTTCGACGGCGAGGCGCTGAAATCCGATTTGTCCGCTCCCGTGATCGGCGAGAACGGCGCGACGTCGTCCAACCGCTCCGCGCTGGCGGCGGCGAAGAAAGGCGCGGCCACCCCCGATGAGGGCGTGGACGAGAACGGCAATCCCTCCAAGAAGGACGGCGGAATCGACGAGCTCGGCAACCCGCGGCGCACCGGCGGCGAGACCGGCCCCGACGACCGCACCGACCCCGACCAAAGCGGCCGCGGCGGCAGCGGGCTTCTCGGCCTTTTCGGCGTGGGCCTCCTCGGCGGCGCCGCGGCGACGGTCGCCGGCCTGTCGTTCGGCTCGATCGCGATGTTCCCGATGATCATCCTGTCCCTGGTGCTCCATGAGATCGGCCACGCGCGCATGGCCGACAAGCTCGGTGATCCGACGGCCCGCCTGCAGAACCGCGCGAGCTTCAACCCGCGCCATTGGATGACGCACATCGACCCGGTCTGGACGCTCCTGATCCCCGCGGCCACCTTCTTCTTCACCGGCATGCTGTTCGGCGGCGCCCGTCCGGTTCCGGTCGAACCGCGGTATTTTAAGAACCCGGTCAAGGGCATGGCGCTCGTCGCGCTGGCCGGACCGGCCGTCAACATGGGCCTGGCCGCCGCGGGCGCGCTCGCCGTGACCGGCGCGATCGCCGCGGGCCTGGGCGCCGGCGTCATCGCGATGCTCGGCATGTTCGTGTTCCTGAACGTCCTGCTCGCGGTCTTCAACTTGATCCCGCTCCCGCCGCTCGACGGCAGCCACATGCTCAAGGCCTTCCTCCCTTATCAGGCCCGCAACGCGATGGACGGCTTCATGGCGAAGCTCGGACCGATGGGCGTCCTGCTCCCGATGATGGTGATCTTCATGGTGGCCGGCGGCGCGATCTCGGCCGCGGCGATGTTCGTCGCGAAGCTGTTGATCGGCGGCGTGATGGCGGTGACCGGCGTGCAGATGGCGAGCGCCTTCCTGCCCGCGCTGGCGGCCCTCGGCCTCGCGGTCGGCCAGATCGGCGCGAGCTCGAAGCCGGGACAGGCCGCGGCGCAGGAAGCCCCGGCTCCCGGACCGTCCGGCCCCAATAACGGCGGCGCGGCGAGCAGCGGCGGCAACGCCCCCGTGGACCTGATCGTGATGTTCGGCGAGAAGAAGACCAAGCTCCATGACGCGCACATCTCGAACGTGGACGTGAACCTGCCCTCCGGCGTCGAGCAGTACACGCGCCTGCAGCAGGCGATGCTGGCCCAGCTCGAGACCGCGGGCCTCGACTCGGCCGCCCTCGAGCCTTATAAGGGAACCCCGCTCGCGACCTACGCGCGCATCAACGCGGCGACGATCCGCGTGGACGGCGCCTCCGCCGCCCAGTTCACCCAGCGGATGTCCGACCTCGGCTTCACGGTTTACGCGAACTCCGAGCGCAAGATCATCCGCCCCGTGCCCGTCACGCCCGAGCAGATGGATCCCGAGGCGCGCAACGCCGTCACGATGGACGAGAACCTCAAGATCACGAAGGCCGACCTCGTCCAGGCCGAGGCGACGAAGCTCTGGGGCAAGCCCGAGCTCGGCTTCTGGTCCGGCCT
>JAHFCD010000337.1 GCA_023249695.1 Elusimicrobiota bacterium | reverse complement strand
TCGGGGCCGGAACAGAGCAAGGGGGTCTTCTTGAGCAGCTTCGCGTCGCAGGGCTTGTAATGGTACTCGAGGGCGGCGAGGCAGCGGCTGGCGGTGCGGTCGTAGCGGTGCTCGACGATGCCTTCGAAGAAGCGGGGGGAACGGGCCCGGACGGTCTTGTCGAGGGCCTTGGTCAGGGCCACGCACTCGCTTTCGTGCCGGGTGCGGGTCGCGTTCATGGCACGAACGGCGAACCAGCCGCCGAAAGCGATTCCGGCGATCAGGGCGAACGCGGCGGTTTGCGGGCCTCGTCGTTTCACGCGGCTTCATGATACAACAAAATCACGGGACGTCGCGGCCCTGCGGTCCTTGCGCCGGCCGGATCGTTGCGGTACAATGACCGTGATGACCGCGAATAGGCTCACCGGACTCCTTCTGGCGCTAGTTTTGAGCGCCTGTCCGATCTTGGCCTCCTTCGCGTCGGCGGCGAGCCCGCGAGGAGATCATTCCTGCTGCGCCGCCGGAAATGACGGGAAAAAATCGCCCCCGCCGGTCCCGGCGAGCGGCGATTGCTGCCTGCGCGCGCCCGCGCACGCCGGGGCGTTCCTCGCCGCTCCTGAACTCCATTTCGTCGTGATCGCCTTGGCGCGATCCTTGCCTCTGCTGACGCGAAAGGTCGTCGCGCCGGAGGTGTCCGCCGTGTCTCCTCAGCAGGACGATCCCTCCGGCCGCAGCGCCTCGCCCCGCTCCCCGCCCGTCCCCGCCTGACCGCGCGCTCCTCGCGCCGCCCCGTCGCCGTCAAGCGCCTTCGCGCTTAAGCCCGTTGATTGACGCCAGCCCCAGGAGGGCCGTCATGCCGCAGATGAGCCGTGCCTCGTTGCTCCCGCGCCTCGCTTTGGCGCTACTCGCCCCCGTCGCCGCGCGGGCCGCGGGCGACCCGTTCGCGGGCGTCGTCGAGAGCGCGCCGGACCCGCGCCCGGCGGCTAAGACCTGGACGCAGAACCTGTTCCAGGAGAATTTCGGCTTCCGGAAGGAGATCCTTTCCCAGGCCGCGGCCGGCGAGCACGAGCGCGCCGCGAGCCGCCAATCCGTCGGCTTCGAGGTGCTCAAGAAGTTCTCGACCGAGACCGCGACCGTCGCGAGCTTCGACTTCCAGGGCCGCCTCGTGCGCCGCGACCGCTTCGTGCCCGTGCTCAACGACATGGAAGGCCTGCGCCGCCCCGGCTGGTTCTTCGAGCATCACAATCTCTATCTGGACCTGTATAACTTCCTCGACCCGCTGCTGAGCGACGAGAATCGCGGACGCCACGTCGGCCGCTTCAATTTTCGCGCCGGTCGGTTTTATGTCCCGTTCGGGCTCAACCTCCAGACCGACACGCATGGCACGATCCTGCAGCTTTCCAACGAGGCTAATTTCGGCTTCGAGCGCGACTGGTACGCGGGCTTCTGGGGCTCGTTGAACGCGGACCTCAATTACGACGCCTATGCGCTCGCCGGCTCGGGCTACGATCTCAAGTTCAAGGGACAGCGCGGCCTGGGCGCCGGACGGTTGAGCCTGGCCAACAAATACAGCGCGGACAACGGGCTCGAAGGCGGCCTGTCCGCTCTCGGCGGCGAGCGCCTCACGGCGGAGGGGGCGGTCGTCGTCACGCGGCGGGCGGGCCTCGACGCCCGTCTGCGGCGGCCCGTGCCGAGGGGTCTTCTGACCGGGTCCGCGGAAATTTCGGGGGGACGGGACGGCACCGCGGACGCGTTCACCCAGCTGTATCAGGCCGAGTATCTCCGCGCTTCGCGGCGTTGGGGCGCGGCGACGCAGTACCGCCGGGTCCGCCGTCATGGCGCGGGGGCCGACGGCTCGATCATCGGCGAGGCGACCTGGTATTTCCGCAACGACGTCGGGAACTCAAATCTGGATTGGCTCAAGCTCAACGTCGAGCGGCAAATCGAACGGATGCGGGGACCGCGCGACACGGTCGTCGCGCTGCAGTATTACCGGTATTGGTAGGAGGATGAGATGAAAAGCGTGATCGTTTTGTTGGCCGCGGCTCTGCTGGCCGTCCCGCAGCAGGCGCTGGCCGCCATCGGCTGCACCTTGAGCAATCCGGCTCAAGACCTGAAATATCTTTTTCCGGACATGACGACATATAAAGAGGAGCTCAAGGAGTTCCCGAGCTTGAAGGACGGCGGGGCCCTGTTCCAGGCGCTCAAAGCCCGGCTCGGCGGAGACCTCGATCCGATCTATGAAACCTTCGAGACTCCCTATACGGTCTACTCGGTCTATAAAGGGAAAGCGAGGCTCGGCGTCGTACATGGAGTCAACGTCCCCGGCAAGGGGGGCGTCATCCAGGTGTTTCTGTGGACCGATCCCGAGACCGCGGCGATCCGGCGCTTCTTCTTCCAGCGCCTGGAGAGCCCGGCGGCGAAGGGCCTGCGCGCCAAGGACTTCCGGGCGCAGTTCGAGGGCCTGACGCTCGCCGATTTTTATAAGCACGATTACTACGCGGCGGCGGAGCCCGGCGCGGAGGGCGACAAGGTCGGCCGGTTGAGGGCGCCCGCGCTCGACGCCGCGGGCAAGCCGGACCATGAGGCTTCGCTGCGGGGCATCCGCAAGAATCTCGTCCTGCTCGACTTCTTCGTCTACGGCCGGCGCTTCGAGCCGTTCTTCGAGCGGGCCCGGGCCGCGAAGGCGGCGAAAAAGGAGACGCCATGAAAACCATCCTGACTTTGTGCGCCGTGATCCTCGTCGCCGGAGCGGCGCTGCTGTACCGCCACACGCGGCTGCCGAACAGCTTCGGCGAGTTCACGGATGCTCCGGCGGCTGGCGTCGTCGACCTCGTCGACCGGCCGAAGAATTATCTGAAGAAGACGGTGGCCGTCGCCGGGGAGGTGCGCGAGCAATGCACGTCGATGGGCTGCTTCTTCTTTTTTCACGAAGGCGACAAGATCCTGCGCGTGGACCTGCAGGAGGTCGCGATGAACGCGCCGCGCAAGAACGGGCATCGCGCGCGCGTCGAGGGCCGCATGGTGCCGTACGGCGACGGCTATCAATTCTACGCCAGCGCCGTTCGATTCGAGTAGGGGAGGGGTTATGCGCTATCTGACGCTCGCCGTTAAAAATCTGCGCCGCCGCGCGGTCCGCACCGCCTTGACCGTGGGAGGCGTCGCGCTGGCCGTCGCCGTCGCCGTCTCGCTCGGCGGCTTCATGCTCGGCTATCGCGGCGCGATCGACCGCAGCATCGAGATGCTCGGCTTCCAGGTGATGATCATGGCCAAGGGCTGCCCGTACGAGGCCGCCACGATGATGCTCAAGGGCGGCAGCGGCCTGCTGTATCTGCCGTCGGACACCTACACGAAGGTCATGAACGACCCGGACATCGCGAGCATCACGCCGATCTTCGTCGGCATCGCGCAGAAGGAGGCGAGCTCCATTCGCGACGAGGGCTCCGAGAAGACCTTCACCGTCATCGACGGCATCGACGTGCCGAGCTTCCTGGAGATGAAGCCGTGGCTCAAGTTCAAGGCCGGCTCCGGCTACACGGGCGGCCGGTGGTTCGAGGAGAAGGATCGAAACAAGATCGTGTTGGGCTACGAGATCGCCGAGTACGAGCAGCGCAAGGTCGGCGACGCGTTCTACGCCACGATCACGCCGTCCGGCAGCCCCAATCCCGTGCGGCACGAGTTCACGGTCTCCGGGGTGCTCGAGCGCACCGGAACCCAGGACGACGGCACGGTGTTCATGCCCATCGAGGCCGCCCGGGCCGCCTTCGGGCGTCCGAAGCAGCTCACGATCCTGGGCATCAAGCTCAAGAA
>JAHFCD010000336.1 GCA_023249695.1 Elusimicrobiota bacterium | reverse complement strand
GACCTCCTCGATGACGGGCGACCTCGACGCCGGACTGGCCGAGGGTTTCAGCACCCCGTACATGGCCTCCAAGTTCACCGGCGAGCTGTACTGCCGCTACTACCGGCGCCTCGCCGCGGTCCCGGTCCGGACCGTGCGCTACTACAACTGCTACGGGCCCGGCGAGTGGCCGGGCCGCTATCGGAACGTGATCATCAACTGGATCGACCGCGTCATGAAGGGGGAGCCGCTGTCGATCACCGGCGACGGCTCCGAGACCCGGGACTTCACCTTCGTCGACGACATCGTCGCGGGGACTCTGGCCGTCGCGCGCTCCAAAAAAACGGGGGGCCCTCGGGTTTACCCGATCGGAACCGGGCGCGAGACCTCGATCAAGACGTTGGCCGCGATGATCCAGGAAGCCTGCGGGCGCGCGGTCAAGGTGAAGTTCACGCCCCGGCGCGGCTGGGACAAGACCCTGCGCCGCCGGGCCGACAACCGCGCGGCGCGACGCGACGCGGGCTGGTCGCCGACCGTCGAGCTGGCGGACGGCCTGCGCCGAACCGTCGCCTGGTACCGCGACCGCTTCGACGGACGATGAGGATCGCGCTCGAGATCACCGGCGCGCTCGCCGGCGGCGGCTTTCGCCGCTACACGGAGATGATCACCCGCGCGCTCGCCGCCGAGGACAAGGTCAACGAGTACATCCTGTACGGCGCCTTCTGGAAGAATCCGGAGCGCGTTCATGACCTCGACCTGCCGCGCCAGGCCAATTTCAAGATCGAGATGGTCAAGGCGCCGCAGCGCCTGCTCCTTCCCGCCGAGGAGTACCTCGGCCTGCGCTGGCAGGAGGGCCAATTGAAGCGGCTCGGCGCGGATCTGGTCCACGGCTTCTCGAACTGGCTGCCCCGGCTCGAGCGTCTGCCGTCCTTGATGACGCTCGCCTACGCGAGCGACACCCACTTCGGCCCTTGGGACGAGTTCTACTTCAACACCTTGCTGCCGCGCTCGGCGCGCCAGGCCGACAAAGTCCTGGCGATCTCCGGCGTCGCGCGCGACGCGGCGATCAAGAATTGGGGCCTGGATCCGAAGAAGGTGGAGGTCGTCTATTACGGCGCCCCGCTCGAGGGGTTCACGCCGGACGATGCGCCCCGCGATCCGTCCGAAAAGCCCTACTTCCTGTTCGTCGGCGTCACGCGCGCGACCAAGAACACGAAGGTTCTGCTCGAAGGCTTCGTTCTCTTTAAACAGCGTCATCCTGAGGCGTCGCACCGCTTCGTGATCTGCGGGGCTCCGGGCGACGAGCAGGCCGTCCTCGAGGAGCTGCTCGCCAAGGCAGGGCTGACCGAGGCCGTGACCTTCGCCGGAAACGTCGCGCAGTCGCAGGTCCACCCGTACTATCAGAAGGCCTCGGCCTACGTGTCGGCGTCGGCCCTCGAGGGCTTTCATCTTCCGCTCATCGAGGCGATGGCCTGCGGCATACCGACCGTGGCCGCGCGGGGGGGCGCTCAGACCGAGATCGTCGCCGACGCCGGCCTGCACGTGGACGCGACCGCCGAGGATCTGGCCAAGGGCATGGAGGCCGTGGCCTTCGATGACGGCCTGCGCGCGAGCCTGAGGGAGAAGGGGCTCAAGCGCTGCAAGGACTTTTCCTGGAGCGCGGCCGCGCGCAAGACGATCGCGGCCTACGAAGAAGTCTACGCCGCCCGGCGCTGACCGAGCCAGGCGAGCAGCGCCGAGGCGACGCGCGTCCCCGCCTTTCCGTCCCACCGCTTCGGCGTCCGGCGGATTTTCTTCGCGCGCCGGAGGGCGGCCGCCGCCTCGCGCGGCAGGCTCGCGTAGTCGCGCACGAGCTTGTTGGTGCCGGCGGTGATCGTGACCGGGCGCTCGGTCGTGGTCCGGACCGTCAGGCACGGGACCCCGAGATAGGTCGTCTCCTCTTGGATGCCTCCCGAGTCCGTCACGACGAGGGCCGCGTCCTTTTGGAGGGCCAGGAACTCGAGATAGCCGAGCGGCTCGATGAGCTTCAGGCGGCCGTCGGCGGGGGCCTTGAACCCGGCTTTATTCAAGCGCGCGCGAGTCCGGGGGTGGATCGGGAACACGACCGGGGCGAGCTTCGCGATCGCCGCGAGGGCGCGCATCAGCGTCTTCAGCGCGGCCGGCTCGTCGGTGTTCGCGGGGCGATGCAAGGTGACCAGGACGTAGCGCCCGTCGAGCTTGGGCTCGGCGGGACGGCGGGCGGAGGGCAGCAGACGGATCAAAGTGTCGATCATCACGTTGCCGACGAAACGGATCTTGTTTTTCGAAACGCCTTCCCTCAGCAGATTCGCGTCTCCGTCCGGGGAGGGCGTGAAGAGAATATCGGAGATTGCGTCGGTGATGATCCGGTTGAGCTCCTCGGGCATCGCGCGGTCTCCGGAGCGCAGGCCGGCCTCCACGTGCGCGACGGGGATGCGCAGCTTCGACGCGGCGAGCGCGGCGGCCATCGTCGAATTGACGTCGCCGTACACGACGACGACGTCGGGCCGGCGCGCGAGCAGCACCGGCTCCAGGCCCAGAAGCACCGCCGCGGTTTGCGCGGCGTGCGAGCCGGAGCCCACGCCGAGCGAGACGTCGGGGGCCGGCATGCCGAGCTGACGGAAGAAGACGTCGGACATGTTCACGTCGTAATGCTGGCCGGTGTGGACCAAGGTCTGCCGGACGCCTTTTCGGGAGGCCAGCGCGCGCAGGACGGGGGCGGCCTTGATGAAGTTCGGGCGGGCGCCGACGACGTGAAGTACGTGGATCATGGTTTCCAATCCTTGGGCTTGGGGGCCAGTCCGAACCAGTGGGCGATGCCGGCGGCGACGCGCCGCGAGGCGCGGCCGTCGCCGTAGGGGTTGCGGGCGCGGCTCATGCGGCGGAGCAGGGCGGGCTCGCGCAGGAGCCTTCCCGTCCAGCGCTCGAGTTTTTTCGGATCGAGGCCGACAAGACGGCCGGCGCCGCTGGAAGCGACCTCGGGGCGCTCGGTTTTCTCGCGCACGACGAGGACGGGCTTGCCGAGGCAGACCGCCTCTTCCTGCACGCCGCCGGAGTCCGTGATGACGAAGCGGGAACGGCGCAGAAGGGCGAGGAACGCGGGGTAGGACTGGGGGGCGAGCAGGCGGATGCGCGGGTGCCGGAGCATCCGCTTCGCGGTTTTCACGATCGACGGATGCGGGTGCACCGGATAGGCGAACACCAGATCCTCGTGTCGTTCGACGAGCTTGAGCATGCTCGTGTAAATCCGGATCAAGGGCTTGCCGTGGATCTCGCGGCGGTGCAAAGTCACGAGCACCTCGCGCGGGGCGAGGCGCCCCGGAGCTTTCCCGCCCGCGGCGGAACGCAGTGCGTCGACCACGGTGTTGCCGGTCATGATCGTGAGGCGGCCTTGAAGCTTCTCGCGCGTCAGATTGTCGCGCGCGGCCGGCGTCGGGGGGAAAACGAGGGAAGCGATCGTGTCGATCAGAACCCGGTTGAGCTCCTCGGGGAAAGGGTTCTCCAAATCGTAGGAACGCAGACCCGCTTCCACATGCGCCACGGGGATGCGCCGCCGCGCGGCGCAGACCGCCGCCGCGGCGGCGGTGGTGGTGTCGCCCTGCACGACGACCAGGTCCGGCTTCAGGCGCGCGAGGAGCGGGCGCAGGCCCGCGAAGACCCGCTTGGCGATCGCGCCCGGGGATTGTCGGCGGCGCATCAGGGCGAGATCGAAGTCGGGCTTGAGGCGGAACGGCTTCAGCGCCTGGGCGAGCATCTCGCGATGCTGGCCCGTCGCGCAGACGAGGGTTTTCAGC
>JAHFCD010000335.1 GCA_023249695.1 Elusimicrobiota bacterium | reverse complement strand
CCTCCGCCCCGTCGCCGGCCACGGCCACCTTCCAGGGTCCCAGGCTCGTGAGGCGCAGGTACAACGGCCGGATGAGGTCGCCCTCGTCGTCGACGATCAGGAGTCGTTTAATCGGCATGCGCGAGGTTCTCCGTGGGCCGCGCGGCGGATTTCGACGCGAGCGGGAGCGTGAATCGGAAGCACGCGCCGCGGCCGGGCGCGTTGTCCGCCCAGATGCGCCCGTCGTTGAGCGTCATGATCTCGCGCGAGATGGCCAGGCCGAGCCCCGTGCCCTTGTAGCCGCTGCCGCCCTGGGGGCGGTCGAGCTGAACGAACTTGTCGAAGAGCAGCGGGAGCTTCTCCGTCGGGATGCCGGGCCCGTCGTCGACGACGCTGATTTCGACCTCCTCGCCGGCCGCGACGGCCCGCACGGTCACGCGCCCGCGCGCGTAGCGCAGGGCGTTGTCGAGCAGGTTGCCGAGGACCTGGGCGATCATGTCCGCGTCCACGCGCACCCTCGGCAGCTCCTTGGGCAGGACGACGTCGAGGACGACGGGGCGTCCGCGGTGGGCCAGGCGCACGCCGGCGCAGACCTCCGAGATGAGCGCGAGCGGATCGAGCGGCTGGCGGCTCACGCGCGCGACCCGGGACTCGAGCCTCGTGAGGTCGAGGAAGTTGTTGAGCAGGCGCGTCAGCCGGCCGATGTGCCGGTCGGCGACGGCGATCATCTCGGTCTGCTCCTCGGTCAGAGGCCCCGCCAAGTGGTCGCGCAGCGTGCCGACGACGGCCTTGATGACGCTCAGGGGCGTGCGCAGCTCGTGCGCCACGGTGCTCAGCAGATTATCCTTGAGCCCTTCGGTGCGGCGCCGTTCCTTCACCTCGGCGCGGATGTGCTCGAGCTTCTTGAGCTCGGTCACCTCCCGGATGACCGCCACGCAGGCGGGAAAGCCCTTCCATTCGATCTCGGCGGTGCGCATTTCCCCGACGCGCTCCTCGCCCGGGGCGCCGGGCAGGGGGATCTCGACGGCGCGCCCCGGCGACGGCTCGTAATCGAAGAGCCGCCCCGTGAGCAGCGCCCGCTTCTTTCCGAGCATGGCCTCCGCCGCGGCGTTCGCGTAGCGGACCATGCGGCTGCGGTCCACGATGAGCATGCCGTCGGGGAGCCCCTCGATGACCTCCTCCATCTGCTGGAACAGGCGTTCGCGCGTGAGCGCGAAGGCGATCGCGTGCTGCAGCCGTCCGGCGTCGAGCTTGCTCTTCGTCAGGAAGTCCTGCGCGCCGTGCGCGATCGCGTCGAGGCCGAGGTCGTCGCGGTCCAGGTTGGTCAGCACGACCACGGGCATGCTGGGCGCCTTGCCGAGCACCTTGACCAAGGTGTCGATCCCCCGGCTGTCGGGGAGCATCAAATCCAGCAGGACGATGTCGTACTCGCGACGCGAGAGAAGATCCAGCCCGCTCTGCAGGCTTTCGCAGCTTTCGAGCACGTATTTGACGGCGTCGCCGCAGGCTTCATTGACGTACACGCTGATGAGCATCGTGTAGTCCGGGTCGTCTTCGATCAGGAGGATATTAACGCGCTGTTCCATGATGCGGCCTCCTTGGTCCGGACGGGCGCGGCGCGCAGGCCGACGCTGACGCGCGTTCCCCGCCCGGGCGAACTCCGGATCGATATCGTGCCCCTATGCCGCTCGACGATCTTCCGGCAGATCGCGAGGCCCATGCCGCTGCCCGGAAATTGCGCGCGGCTGTGAAGCCGCTGGAACGGCTGGAAAAGACGGTCGGCGAACTTCATCTCGAAGCCCGCGCCCTCGTCCTCGACGAGGAGCTCCGTCCGTCCGCCGTCCCGGGCCTTCCCCAGGATACGGACGCGGGGCGCGCGGTCCGCGGGCGTGAACTTGAGCGCGTTGCCGATCAGGTTCACGAGCAGGCGCCGCAGCTGGCCGCGATCGCCCAGGACGACGCCCAGCTCCCCGCGCTCGACGCGCGCCCCCCGGCGCGCGATCTCGTCGTCGAATTCGCCGAGCGCCTCGTCGGCGAGCGCGGACAGATCCACCTCGCCCTGCTTCTCCGCGCTCGCGTCGACCCGGGCCAGCTCGAGCAGGCCCTCGATGAGCGCCTGCATGCTCGCGGCGGAGAGCGCGATGCGCTTGAGAAGGTCGGCGCCCGTCGCGTCCAGGCGGTCGCCGAGCCCGCGCTTGAGGTGCTCCGCGAAGACGGAGATCTTGCGCACGGGCGCCTGCAGGTCGTGGGACGCGATGTAGGCGAACTGCGAGAGGTCGGCGTTGGACCGCGCGAGGGCCTCCTCCGCCGCCTTCCGGGCGGTGATGTTCTCGAACGCGAGCCCGATGTACGGGCCGCCCAGCGGGAAGGCGTTGATCGAGAAGCGCCCGCCCGGCACCCGTCCCCGGCTGAGGAAGTCGGGGATTTCCACGGCGCGGTTCATCCTCACGGCTTCGGCGCACGCCGCCGGAAGCTCGGTGTCGCGAATCGCGGGCGAGAACTCGAGCAGGCGGCGTCCCGCGGGATTTTCGTCGCCGGCGGCCGACAGGCGCAAGCCCGAGGGATTGAACTCCACGATGATCCAGCTTTCCGGATCCTGGGGATTCTCGGCGCGCAGGATGGCCAGCCCGATGGGCGCCTCCGCGAAGATGCGCCGGTACAGCTGGATGCGGCGGCCGTCCTCCCGGCGGCCGAGGGCCGCCGCCCGGAGATGGGCGTTCGCCGTCCAGAGCTCGTCGCTCTTCTCGGCCAGGCGCTGCTCGAGCGCGGCGCGATCCTCCTCCAACGTGAGCAGCTTCAGCTTGTAAAGATGGGCGGCCAGGAAGGCTCCGGCGCTGAGGATGATGACGGCGATCACGTTCGGTTCCATGCGGGCTCCTCGTCGATTTCAGGATAACGCCGTCTCGAAGATGTCACAAGGGCGTCATTGTCAGCGGGGTCAGGGCGCCGTACAATCCCCTCGATGATCCCGCCAAAGAGGATTTACTTCGTGGACGACGACGCCGACATCCTCCGCGTGTACGGGGACGTCCTGACGGCGCAGGGGTACGCCGTCCGGCGCTTTTCGGACGCCGCGCAGACCCTCGCGGCGGCGGAGGCGTCGGTTCCCGATCTCGTGATCTCGGACGTCTCGATGCCCGGGGGGGGAGGCCTCGCCCTGCTCGCGAAGCTTCGGGCGGGGAAGGCGACCGCGCGCGTGCCCTTTATCCTTATGTCCGGCGTCCGGCGGGGCGCGGAGAGCCAGGCGGGCGGCCTTGATCAGGGCGCGGACGACTATCTCGCGAAGCCCCTGCCGCCGGCCTTGATGGTCGCCAAGGTCGCGGCGGTCCTGCGCCGCTGCGCCGCCGGCGAGGCGCCCGGCGACCGCCTGTCCGCCGGAGCCCTCGTCCTCGACACGGACGCGCGCACGGCGACGCTGGCCGGCAAGCGGCTCGTCTTGACGCGCAAGGAGTTCGACCTCCTCGCGGTCTTCCTGAGCAAAACGGGGCGGCTGCTGTCCGTGGCGTTTCTGCTCGAGACGGTGTGGGGCTACGATCCCGCCGACTACTCGGACCCCCACACGATCGGCGTGCACGTCTCCACCTTGCGCCGCAAGATCGGTCCGAAGCTCGCGGCCCGCATCGTCGCCGTGCCGAGCCTCGGCTACCGGTTCGACTAAGAGCGTGTCCTAGGCGCGGAACAGCGCGTCGCCCGGTCCGTCCCAGCGCGGCAGCGCGAAGGAAAAGCGCGAGCCTTGCCCCGGAGCGCCCTCGATCTCGAGCGCGGTCCCGTGCGCGTCGAGGATTTTCTTGACCAGCATGAGCCCCACGCCGAATCCCGTG
>JAHFCD010000334.1 GCA_023249695.1 Elusimicrobiota bacterium | reverse complement strand
TCGACGACCGAGGCCTGCCAGTCCTTGGTCAGCGACAGCATGCGGTCCTGCAGGCGGAGCCCCTCGCGGTACAGAATTTGAGCCTTGGATTCGATCAACTGTTTCTGTGTTTTTGAAAGACTCATCTCGGTGTAGGTGCCGACCGTGAAGCCGCCGCCGACCGCGCGCTCGGCCAGGTCGTTGGAGACCGAGTTCGAGACGAAGCCGACCATGCCGCGCACGCGGGAGTTCTCCATGAACGCGCCGGCCTTGCGCAGCTCCGAGATCTCGCGGGACAGGTTGCCGATGTCCTGCGTGACGAGCTTGCGCGCGACGTCCTGCTCGAAGACCTTCTGAAGGTCCATCGCCGTGCGCGACGACTTGGCGTCGTCGCCCGCGAAGAAGTCCCCGAGCTCCCGGTTATAGGCCTTGAGCGTCTCGCCGCCGCGCAGGTTCTGGGCGGAGTTGTCGCTGACCTTCTGCCACAGCTCGGCGAGCGTGAACGACGTGTTCATCGTGATCGAGAGGCGGTTGTTCATGCCGACGTACTGCGAGCCGTAGCTGAGCGCGATGTTCGAGTGGTCGCCCATCTTCTTCGAGATCTCCCCGAAGTAGGTGTTGGCTCCGCCGATGATCTTGCCCTCGGCGCTGACGACGAGGCCCTGGTCGGGGAAGGACACCGAGAGGCGGTCGCCGATCTCGTTCTGCTTCTGGCCGACCTCGCCGGTGACGCGGTTGTCGATGCGCATCCACGTCTTGCCGTCGTCGTTCTTGATCGAGAACCCCTTCAGGACGCTGACGCCGCCGACCTGCTGGTTGATGTCGTCGGTGCCGGAGGTCTTCGCCCAGTACAGGTCGAGCGTGAAGGTGTCCCCCCCGCCGTCGGGGTTCATCAGACGGTTCAGGTCGAACTGCGGCCCGACCTGGGTGCGGAAATAGTTCTTCTTCTCGCCGTTGGCCATGATGGCGAAATCGTGGTTGAGGTCGGGGTCGTAGCCCGTGAAGTCGAGGTTGACGTTCTGCAGGAACTTGCGCGGATCCTGGGCGAACAAGGCCCGCTGCTCGAAATTCAGCTTCATGACCTCGGTCAGCTTCAGCGAGCTCTTCACGTTGCCGCCGTAGTAGTACGGCTTGTTCATCGTGTCCGTCATCGCGCCGTCGCCGAAGCCCGCGAGGCCGACGTACAGGCGGTCGCCGAAGAGCATGACCGCGAAGTCGTCGAAGATCATCATGCGGCTCTCACCCGCGCCGGTCTTGACGCTGTTGTCGGCCGGGATGTCGAAGGCGAAGCGGTGCAGGTCGACGTTCAGGTAGTTGACCCAGTTCTTGCCCTCCAGGCTTTCGACCTGGACCTCGACGCCCTTGTCGCCGTACGGCGCGTTTTCGCCGTCCTTGCTGGGCGGGCTCGCGAGCTGGTAGCCGGAGACGCTGACGTTGCTGCCGAAGACCTTGCCGATGTTGCCGAGGGTCACCCACGAGCTCGTGTCGAGGCCGTGCGGCACCGAGAACTTCGACTGGTAGACGAGGTAGAAGCCGTCGGCCGTGTCGCCGAACTCGAGCACCTTCGAGTTCGGGATCAGCGAGGCCAGGCCCTGCGGGTTCTTGAGCAGGTCGGCCTTGATCGCGGACACCTCGGCGGCCGAGCTCTGCGTGCCCTGCGTGATCATCCCGAGCAAGGTGTCGACGAAGGCGCCGTACTCGGATTTGCGGATCACCAGGGACGCCGCGTCGGTCTTCGAGCCGTCGGTGGCCCAGCCCGAGCGTCCCATGCGCAGGGACTCGATGCGGCGCACGAGGTCGGGCGGCAGCGCCCCCTGAACCTCGTCCTTGGCGAGGATCGCGGCCAGCTCGCTCTGCTTGTCGTCGATCTGGGTGAACTGGGACTGGAGGATCTCGCGGGAGCGTCCGAGCTGATCCTGCAGGCCGTGCCAGTCGATGTTGGCCTCGAGGACCGCGCGCGTCTTGTCCATGATCTTCGAGACGTCCTCGCTGACGTTGTTGAGCGCGCTCTTCTCCTTCGGATTGAGCTGATTGAGCCAGGACGAGATCTTGACGCGCTTCTCCTCGAGCTCGGTCATCGTCTTGCGCAGCGCGTCGCTCATCGAGTTGAGCGCCGTGATCTCGCTGTCGTTGGCGGTTTGGCCGCCGCTGTAGATGTCGTGCAGCGAGTCGTAGTAGCTCTGCACCCGGTCGAGCGTGTGGAAGCTGGCCTGGTTCCAGGTCTGCTTGAGCCGGAAGAAGTCCATCCCCTCGAGGAGCACGCCGTCGATGGTGGAGAACACGCGGATCTTGCGCGCGAAGACCTGGTCGGCGGTCTCGCTCGTGCCGTTGGAGGCCGCGTAGGCCTCGTCCTTCGGGATGTCGGCGATCGCGTCGCCGAGCACCGTCGAGACATGGCCCACGAACCGCTCGGCGGCCGGGACCTGCACGTTGAGGCCGTCGTTGGCGGCCGAGATCACCGAGTCCGAGTACAGCAGGCGGGCGATCGCGAAGGCGGCCGGCGCCGTGTCGGGAGCGGTGAGGCTCGTGGGCACGAGGCGCTTGACCGCGTCGAGCGCGAGCAGCGAGATCTGCTGGCTCTCGGAGATCGTGATCGCCGGCTGGGTGCCCGACGGGACCGTGCCGTCGCCGCCGCCGCCGAGGTCGATGCCGCCCGCGTTCTGCTGCTCGTCGGCGATGGCCTTGACCTTATCGACGAGATTCTGGATGACGTGGGAGTCCACGGCGGCCTGCACGCGGGCGACGCCCCCCGCGTCGGCCGTCACGCCGACCGGCAGGCGGAAGCTCGACATGTTGTACTTGCCCTTGGAGATGGTCTCGATCTTGGCGAGGATCTCGTTGATCTGAGCATCCTGCGTGTTGATCTGCTGGGCGCGCTCCGCGCGCTCGGCCGTGTACTGCGTGATCTTCTTGGGGAGGCTGAACGGCTGGGTTTCGCCGTACTGGACCTCGGTGCCGGTGAAGTTCGGGTCCTTGCGGTTGGCGATCTCCACCTGGAACTCGTGGATGCCCTTGTGGTGGCCGGCCGCGTCGTCGTAGCCGTCGAGGTTCTTCTGGAGCTTGTGGCGCCACTCGCCGATGTTCTGCGTCGCCTCCGCCTGGTTGCCGTCCGCCGCGCCGAACGTCGCGAACGCCCACGGCAAGGTGTGGTCGTAGAGCTTGGTCGACTCCACGATGACCGTTTTCTTCGAGTCGTAGAGCTTGAAGAAGTCGCTGTCGGTCGCGGCGACCTGGTCGATCGACTTCTGCTGATAGGGGATCAGGGTCTCGGTGAGCATCGTGCGCGCGCCCTGGAGGGCGGGGAGGATCCGGTCGCGCAGCAGGACCGTTTTCCGGTCGATGAGCGTCTGGCCGCCGCCCGAGTTCGTGTTGACGAAGGCGACGTCGGCGTCCACGTCGGTCAGGACCGCGTCGAGCATGCCCACCACGCCCTGCAGACCGGTCTTTGCTTTAGGCAGGATGTTCGTCGTCGCGTCGTCGATCGCGGTCACCGTCGCGTCGGCCTTCGACCAGCGGATGATCTCCCGCGCGGTCATCGGCGTCAGCTTCGCGGCGGACACCAGGTCCATCATCGCCTTGTGGCCCTCGACCGTCTCGCCGTCGGGGAAGTGGACGGCCTTGAGGCTGTCGCCGTAGGTCTTAATGGCGTCCTGGAGCTCCTTGAGGCCGAGGCCCGACAGCATCGGGATGTTCGAGCCCGCCGCGCGGTTGATGCTGCCGGCCAGAGCGTCGAGCTAGGACGTGTATTGGCGGGCGGCCGCTTGCGCGGCCGAGATCTCCGCCTGCGACTGCGCGCGCCACAGCGGCAGGGACTCGGGATGGGGGT
>JAHFCD010000333.1 GCA_023249695.1 Elusimicrobiota bacterium | reverse complement strand
GATAAGTCGCTCAGCACTCCGCCCAAGGCGCCGTATTCGGCCCGGCGGAGCTCTTCGTTCGTGGGCGACGGTCGCAATCCGAGCTTGGCGCGGCCGAGAAACAGCCCTCCGACCCGAAGCCTCATCCCGGCGCCCGGGCCCGCGTAGGGAACGCGGCGCTCGATGCCCGCGTCGAGCGCGGCCTGGCCTTCGGCGGCCAGTTCGTCGCCCAGCGCCACCGCCTTGGCGAGGGCTTCCTCCGCCCACGCGCGGTCCTCGGCGCTGATATTCCGCGGGATATCGGTTCGATGCAGGAAGAGGTCGAGCCCGCTGATGTTGAGGTAGCCATGGGCGAGATCGCTCCCCAGCTGATGTGCCTCGTCGGTCTTCAAAGGTGTTTTGGCGTCGCGCTTGACGCGGGGGGCGATGTCGTACAGCTCGGGCCGCTTGTTGGGGTCCCGTTCCTTGGGTTGGGCCCGCGCGGGAGCGGCGGCTATCAGAGCGGCGAGAGAGACGATGAGCAGGGAAGAGGGCTGCATGAGGGGTTCTCCGTGCGTCGGGACGAGTGTAGCCCCGGGGCCGGCCAATTTCAAGGGGGAAGGGGCCTTAAAAATGCCAGAATCGCAGCCGTGACACCCGCTCTCTGGATCCGGTTCGGCGCCGCCTTCATGTTCCTGGCCGTGGGCCTGGGCGCGTTCGGCGCGCACGCGCTTAAGGCGCGCCTGACGCCCGACATGCTGGCGATTTTCGAGACCGGCGTGCGCTACCAGGTCTATCACGCGCTCGCCCTGCTGCTCCTGGCCGCGATTCGCGGCCCGAACAAGGCCGGCTGGTGCTTCACCGCCGGGATCGTCCTGTTCTCCGGCAGCCTCTACATTCTCGCGCTGACCGGCGTCCGCAGGTGGGGCGCGGTGACGCCGATCGGCGGGCTGCTGTTCCTGGCCGGCTGGCTGATCCTGCTGTTCACCCGCTCGTCCGGGTCGGTCCTCGATCGCCTGAATCTTTAGTAGAATCGCGCCGATGCGCGCATTGACCTTCCTGGCCCACCGTTTCGTCGCGGGCGACGACATTTCCGACGCGATCGACGCCGTGCGCGAGCTGAACGCCGACGGCCTCAAGGTCACGCTCGATAACCTCGGCGAGGACAGCCACGACAAAGAGCACGCGCTCGCGGCCGCCGAGGAGAATCTTACGATGCTGCGCCGCATCGCCGAGTCCGGCGTGGACGCCAACATCTCGCTCAAGCTGTCCCAGCTCGGCATGGGCTTCGACGACGGCCTCGCCCGGGACAGCCTGCTGCGCATCGTCGCGGAGGCGGAGCGGCTCAAGAACTTCGTGCGCATCGACATGGAAGGCTCCAAGTTCACGCAGAAGACCTTGGACCTCTTCTACGCCCTGCACGACGCGCATCCCGGCGTCGGGATCGTCCTGCAGGCGTCCCTGCGCCGCACCGAAGGCGACTGCCGCGACGCCGTCGCGCGCAAGGTCCGCGTGCGCCTGTGCAAGGGCGCGTACAAGGAGCCGGCCGAGGCCGCCTACCCCGACAAGAAGGACGTGGACGCCAACTACGACCGCTGCGCGGCGATCCTCGCCGGGGCGCCGATCCCGGCGATGGCGACGCACGACGACGCCCGCATCGAGGCGGCGCTGAAGGCCTTCGACGCGGCCGGGCTCGTCAAGGCCGACTATGAGCTGCAGATGCTGTACGGCATCCGCGGCAAGCGCGCCCGCGAGCTGCGCGCGCTGGGCCATGCGGTGCGCATCTACGTGCCGTACGGCACGCACTGGTTTCCGTACTTCTACCGGCGCATCCGCGAGCGCAAGGAAAATCTGCTGTTCATCGCGAGGAACTTTTTCGAATGAAAGCCCTGATCAAGAAGTCGCCGGCCCCCGGCGCGTCCTATGAGGCGACGGGCGACCTGAAGATCAAGCCCGACGAAGTCCTGGTCAAGGTGCACCGGGCCTCGATCTGCGGCTCGGACCTCCCGATTTACGGCTGGAACTCCTGGGCGCCCGAGCGCTTCAAGACGCCCTCCACCTTCGGGCATGAGTTCTGCGGGACGATCGAGGAGGTCGGCGCGTCGGCGCGCGACTTCAAGAAAGGCGACTTCGTCTCCGTCGAGAGCCACATATTCTGCGGCTTGTGCTACCAATGCCAGAACGGCCAGCGCCACGTCTGCCGCGAGATGAAGATCATCGGCGTGGACGGCCCCGGCGGCTTCGGCGAGTACGCCGCCGTGCCCGCGCGCTGCGCGTGGAAGCACAGCGACGACTCATTGAGGGATCTCGGCTCGTTATTCGAACCGTTCGGAAACGCGGTGTACTCCGTGCTCGTCGAGCCCGTCGCCGCGAAGTCGGTGCTCGTGATGGGCTGCGGGCCGCAGGGCCTGTTCTCGATCGCGGTGGCGAAGGCCTCGGGCGCGGACCGCATCGTCGCCGTCGAGGGCTCGAAGTACCGCGCGGAGCTCGCGCTGCGCATGGGGGCGACGACCGTCGTCTCTCCCGACGAGGACCCGATCAAGGCCGGCAAGGTGAAGGACGGGTTCGACGTCGTCTGCGAGATGTCCGGCGCGCAGGCCGCGATCACGAACGCCTTCAAGTGCGTGCGCAGCGGCGGCCGCATCACTGCTTTCGGCATCCCCTCGAAGAAGATCGAATTGGACTGGGCCAACGACCTGATCTTCAAGGGCGTGCGTGTGCACGGCATCGTCGGGCGCGAGATTTTCGAGACCTGGTACAAGGCCGACCGGCTGCTGCGCTCCGGCGCGATCGACCTCAAGCCCGTCGTGACGCACACCTTCCCGCTCAAGGACTACGAGGCGGGCTTCGCGGCGATGACCTCGCCCAACCGCGACTGCGGCAAGGTCGTCTTCGTCCCCTAACTAGTCGAGCAAGGCGCGCAGCGCGGCGGTTCGGGCTTCCCACGGCGTCTCCTCGGCCGACTCGGCCAAGGTGATCACGGCGTCCGCCAGGCCGGGCACGTCGTAGCCGAGCGCGTCGGCGCGCTTACGGAAGGCCTTCGTGACCGCGTCCGGCGGCAGCTTGCCCGCCTTGATCGCCGCGTCGATGGCCTGCGCGGTGAACTCGAATAATTCCTCGTCCTTGGGGAGCTTCATCGCGTCCGCGGCGAGAGCCGTCAGCGCGGCGGAGAACGGCGTCGGTCCCGCGGCGACCGGGGCCTTCGCGGCCGGAGCCGCCTCGGGCGCGGGCTCGAGGCCCCAGTCGGCGCGCACGCGCGGCGGGACGCCGTAGTAGGTGAAGCCGTCGTTGCGGTTGTACAGGCGGTAGATCAGGCCGTCTCGGAAAGCCTCGGTCATGACGCGCTCGTAGGGGTGGTACGGCATGCCCTTGTCCTCGACGATCGCGCGGATCTGCGCCGACGAGCGGCCGAGGCGGGAGAAGTCGACGCGGTCGGGATCGGGGACGAGATCGGGATTGAGCGCCTCGGGCGTGACCAGGAAGGACAGGAGCTCCTTGCCGGTGAAGCTCGTCTTCTCGTCGACGGCGTAAACGCCCTCCATGAACTCGCGCGCCCCGTCCTCGCCGTAGGCGCCGCGGACGTAGTCGACGACGGGGATCTCGGCGTGCGCGTGCTGGACTGCGCGCGCTTCCTCGTGCTTCCTCTCGGCGAACGCGCCGTCGAAGGCGTCCCCGGCCGACGCGGCGGGCAGAACCGTCATCGCGGACAAGGCCGGCAGCGCGCGCGCGGCGAGGGCGGGAACGGCCGAGGCCGGGGCGGCGTGGGCGGGCGCGGACAGGGCCGCGGCGGGCGCCGGGGCGAGCGGAGACGCGAGCCGGGGAAGGACCGCGGCGGAGGGGGCGGAGAAGGCCATCGCG
>JAHFCD010000332.1:2672-3823 GCA_023249695.1 Elusimicrobiota bacterium | reverse complement strand
TGGGCGACGGTGGAGCGGAAGGCCGGGAGGTCGCGCACCGCCTCGAGCTCGGTGTCGGTCTTGGCCTGCATCACGAAGCGGCGCAGGTCGTTGGGGCCGGCGCAGGACTTGAAGGACTCGCCCAGGGCCTTCAGCGCGACGGCGGTCTTGCCGGACATCGCGTAGGCCAGGGCGATCTGATAGTGCGCCGACGGGTTCATCGGATTCTGCTGCAGGGCCTTCTGCAGGGAGCGGATGGCGACCTCGGACTGGCCGAGCTTGTTGTAAGCGGTGCCGATCTTCTCGTAGACCTGGGCGGTCTGCGGCGCGCCGAGCGTCATGCGCTCCTGGTCCAGAGAGAGGGCCTCGTTGTAGGCCGCGACGGCGGACATGTAGCGGCGGAACTTGAACTCGATGTTGCCCGAGGCGATCTTCTCGAGCACCTCGGCGTCCTGGGCCGGGGCGACGGGCTTCGGCGCGGTGTCGCGCACGGAATCGCGCAGCTCTTCGCCGCGGGCGCCGATGTCGGCGACGGCTTCGCCGTCTTCCGAAGATCCGATGCCGAGCGCCTTGCGGGAAGGAGCGTTGGCGATGAGCGGCGCGAAGGCGGGGTCGCGGCGGACGGCGTCGCGCAGGGATTTGCCCTGGCCGTTCTTCATGGCCTTCGACATGGCGAGGTCGATGTTGGAGACGGCCTTGGCCGAGTCGCCCATCTTCAGGCGCAGGCGGGCGGCGTTCATCGGGATCAGGGCCTTGTCCGGAGCGGCGCGAAACGCCATCTTGTAGGACTCGAGGGCCTGGTCGTAGGATTGCACGGCCTCGTAGCACAGCGCCATCGAGAAGTACAGGCGGGAGGCGTCGGGCAGCTCCTTCAGCGAGGCGTCGAGGCTGAGGGCCATCGCGTAGGCGTCGATCGCGGACTGGGCGTCGTCGCGGTCGGCGGCCTCGGTCGAGCCGAGCTTGAAGCCGCGCTGATAGTGCGCCCAGCCGAGCAGGAAGTAGGTCGAGACCGAGCCTTCCTTGCGCACGGCCTTGTTGAAGGTCGAGATCGCCGCGGAGGTTTCGCCGTTCTCCAGGTTCGCGAGGCCGGCCGACATCAGCCGCTGCGCCTCGGGATTGGCCTTGGACTTGGGCGTTTTCTTGGTCTTGGAGGCGTGGGCCGGAGGGGTGAA
>JAHFCD010000332.1:0-2662 GCA_023249695.1 Elusimicrobiota bacterium | reverse complement strand
AACGCGAGGGTGAGGACGGTCCGGATCGTCTTCATCATGTTTTCCTTCATGACTTAATTATAGCGGCCGGCCGAAGGGCCGACATGGGGCGTGGGGCCTGGGCCCCTCTGGGCCCAAGGGCCTAGGTGGGTCCGGGTCGGAATAGTGCTATAATTCGCCTCAGTGGTGGCCGTAGCTCAGCTGGTTAGAGCGCAGCGCTGTGAACGCTGAGGTCGGGGGTTCAAGTCCCCTCGGTCACCCCAAATTTATATTACGCTTTTAAAATAAGCGTAATTTACAAGCAGAAGAGGGCGATCATCGCGCGATGATCGCCCTCTTCTTGTCTAGCGGAGGGCGCCCGGGCCGCCCCCGTCGAGGGCGCAGTACCACCCCCACGCGTCCGGCTGCTCGAGGTTTTCCTCGACGACGCCCTTCGGATGATCACGTCGGGGGGCGCGATTCGCGGTTCGGGCGAGGGGCTTCGCCTCGCGCGGACGGTCCTTGTCATTCACGGCGGAGAGCTTTCGTTTCATCGGTTCCTTCCTTGGGGCGATGCGTGATTCTGCCTATTCCGCGTGACCTCGAGGTGCCCCCGGGGTCATGGTTTTTTGACGCCTCCCCCGCTTTCCTTTGCGCTCGTAAACTGGCAAAATCGATGATCATCACATTACAAGAGCTGGGACGGATGCTGGGCGCCGAGATCAAGGGCGACGGGGGCTTCGCGATCGCGGGCCTTCGCGACATCGAGAAGCTGACCGTCGACCAGGCTCTCGAGCCGAACTGCCTGTATTTCATCGAGTCCAAGGCGGTGCTCAAACGGCATCCCCTGGCCGCCGCCGGCGGCGTGATCCTCACGACCGCGGAGCTCTCCGACCAGTTCCCCTTCGCGGTCATCGTGTCCGGCGACGCGCGCCTCGCGTTTTTCAAGGCGCTCGCGCACTTCGACCGGGCGCCCAAGTTCGCCCCCGGCGTCGCCTCCCGGGCGATCGTGGATCCTTCGGCAAAGATCGATCCGACCGCGAGCGTGCTGGACGGCGCCGTCGTCATGGCCCGAGCCGTCGTCGGCCCCGCCTGCGTGATCTATCCCGGCGCGGTGATCGAGCCGGACGCCGTGATCGGCGAGGGCACGGTCATCCGCTCGAACGTCGTGATCGGCCACGCCTGCGTGATCGGCAAGCGCTGCATCATCCACTCCTCCACGGTGATCGGCGCGGACGGCTTCGGGTTCTACGACCGTCCGGGCATGAGGCACAAGGTTCCCCACATCGGCAACGTCGTCATCGCCGACGACGTGGAGCTCGGCGCCTCCTGCACCGTGGACCGGGGCACCATCGAGAGCACGACCATCGGGCAGTTCACGAAGACGGACGATCAGGTGCACATCGGCCACAACTGCAGCGTCGGACGGTTCGTCTATATCGTCGGCAACAGTGCGCTCGGCGGCTCGGTGGTCGTCGAGGACGGCGCGATGATTTCGGGCATGGTCATCGTGAAGGACCACCTCCGGATCGCCGCGGGCTCGATCGTCATGGGCATGTCGGCGGTCGCGCAGGACACCGAACCCAAGCAGCACTACTTCGGCATTCCCGCCCGCAACGCGCGCGAGATGCACAAGATGAACGCCGCGCTGGCGAAGCTGCCCGAGATGATGGTGAAGTTCCGCGAGCTCGAGGCGAAGCTCGCGGAGAAGGCCGCGTGAAAGCGGTCCTGCTGATCGCGGCGCTGGCCGCCGCCGCCGGCCGGGCGCCGACGGGCTCCGATTCGGCCGAGGCGCCCACTCCCGCCGCCGAGAACCCGGTCGAGCCGGACAAGGCGCTGAAATACGTGCAGGGGCTTCAGGCCGACGTGAAGCGCGCGCAGGAGGCCAAGACGAAGGCCGACGCCGCGAACAAGAAGGCGAAGGAAGCCGAGAAAATCACGGAATGACCCCGTCCTCGATCCTCGTCGCCGTCGTCGCCCTCGAGCACGTCGCCTTCTTCGTGCTGGAGTCCTTTCTCTTTAAGACGCCGCTGGGCCTGAAGGTGTTCAAGCTGACCCCGGCGGCGGCGGAGGCGTGCGCGGTCTTCGCCGCCAATCAGGGCGTGTACAACGCCTTTCTGGCGGCCGGGCTCGTCTGGGGCCTCTGCGCCGCGCCGGAGGCGGCGCTCTCGATCAAGACGTTCTTCCTCGCCTGCGTCGTCGTCGCGGGCCTCGTCGGAGGAGCGACCGCGAGCCGCGGCATTTTCTTCGTGCAGGCCCTGCCCGCGCTCCTGGCGTTTCTCCTGCTCCGCGCCGGACGCTAGAAACGCGCGATCCGCGCGACAACGCTGGACACGCGCGGGTCTATTTGCTTAAATATGACTAACCAGTCAGTCATTAAAGGAATATTGCCATGGCCACCGTCAAAACCGTCGCCCGCGACCCCGACTCGAAGAAGCGCCTGATCCTCGCCGCCGCGCGCCGCATGCTCGTCAAGCGCGGCTTTCAGGATATCGTGCTCGACGACATCGCGCGCGAGGCCGGCGTCGCGAAGGGCACCTTGTTCCTCCACTACAAGAGCAAGGACGAGCTCTTCACCGCGGTGTTCGCGGACCTCGTGGACGGGCTCGGCCTCGAGCTCGAGACCCTCCCCAAGACCGGCCTCGGGGGCAAGGAGCTGCTTCTCGCGACCGCGAAGGTCGTACTCATCCATTTCGACCACAAC
>JAHFCD010000331.1 GCA_023249695.1 Elusimicrobiota bacterium | reverse complement strand
GGTCAGCTCCAGACGTTCGAGGGGTTCCATGACAATATGGTGCCAAAGCGGACATTTCTATTGGTCGCAAAGCGGACATTTCTAATGAACGCCTACAGGAGACCCGGCCGGTTGACCCGCGGGGGTTCCGGGGTTATACTGCGGCATGCTCCGCCCCGGGCTTCTTCTCGCCGCCCTCGCGCTTCTGACGCCGACCGCGCGCGCGCAGATCAAGGACGCCGACTGCCTCCCGCTCGCGGGGATCGGCTGCTGGTTCGTGCCCGAGAGCGCGCCCGCGGACGCGCCGCTGCTCGTCTACCTGCGCGGCCACCATCCGAGCCTCGGCGCGAACGTCCCCGCCGGGCAATGGCTCGCCTCGTCGCGGCAGGCGTTCGGCGCCTATGACCTGGGCAGGACGGCTTCCGACAAAAGGGTCGCCGTGCTGGTCACCTACCGCAGCGGCCTCGGCGTGACGGAGGCCGATCTCGCCGCGCTGGCCAAGGAGTCGAAGCGGACTTTCTCGACGACGATCCTCGCGGCGCACAGCGGCGGCTACGTGGGCCTGGGGCGCACGCTCGACGCCGGGCTGAGCGTCTCGCGCGTCATCATGCTCGACAACTTCTACGGCGCCGGCGGCGACGGCCTCGCGCAGAAGCTTCAGCGCGTCATCTCCTCCGGGGCCGGCTGCGCGGGCTTCTATACCCCGCACAACAAGAAGAACTACGACACCGGCTACAAGAACGCGATCCATTGCTCCATCGACGGCCTGGGCAGCGACGCCCAGCACAATCCCGCCGTCGGCCGCTGCCTCAGCGGCTATCTCGACGGCCGCTCCTGCCTCTGATGAAACGGCTCCTGCTCGGCGTTCTGCTCCTCGGGGCCTGCGCCCACCCGCGCCCGGTGCTGTATCCCGACGATCATTTCAAGAGCGTCGGGGCCCCGGCGGCGCAGACGGACGTCGACGAGTGCCTGACCCAGGCGAAGGCCTACCTGAAAGCCAACCCCGCCAAGCGCGTCGCGGGCCGGACGGCGCGGGGCGGCGTGTTCGGCGCATTCATGGGAATGGTGTTCGGCGCGTTCACGGGAAACTACGCGCGCGCGGTCAGCGAGGGCGCGGCCGTCGGCGCCGCCGCGGGCCTGGCTCACGGAGCCTTCGAGGCGGGCTCGCCCGACGAGATTCAGCGCGCGTTCACGCAGCGCTGCCTCGCCGACCGGGGCTACTCCGTCATCGGCTGGAAGTAGGCGTCCGCACCGGACGAAAACCGAGGGAGCGCTCCGTGCGCTGCTCGGCCACCAGCCTGAAGTACAGGAAAATGGCGCGGAAATTCCGGAACGCGCCGCCCTCGCTGGTGCAGCGGAAGTTCGGATCGCCGTAGCCGCGGTTCGCGGCGCGCAGGAGCATGTACTTATTGTCGTAGGAGCCGCCCCGCGCGACCCGGGCGAAGCCCGCGGGCGTTTCCCACGCCGACCCGTCTCGCGGAGCGCCCTCGTACGAGTCGTGATACCAATCCTGGGTCCACTGCCAGACGAGCCCGGCCATGTCGCACAGGCCCTGATCGGTGTTGCCCTTCGGCTTCGAGCAGACGGGCGAGGTCAGGTCGAGGCCGCAGTTCGGGAGATCGTGCTCGGACATCGAGGCGCGCTCGCACGTCGGGAGCTCGTCGCCCCAGGGATAATCCCGCGATTTTCCCGCGCTGCGGGCCGCGTATTCCCACTCGGCCTCGCTCGGCAGCCTCCCCCCCGCCCACACGGAGAAGGCTCGCGCCTGGAACCAGTCCACGCAGACGACCGGCTGGTCGTCGCCCATGAAGCGCTGGTCCTCGCAGCCGGAGGGCGTGCACGCGCCCGCGGCGACGCAGGCCCGGTACTGCTTGAAGGTCACCGGGGACTTGGCCATCTCGAAGGGCTTCACGGCGACGCGGTGCACCGGCCGTTCGTTGTCCGTCAGCTCGGATTTCCAGGTCCGCCCGGTTTGGGGATCGGTCCGGTCTCCCGGCGGGGAGCCCATGTCGAAGGAACCGCCGGGAATACGGATCCAGTCGATCCCGGCGTCGGCCGCGAAGAGGGGCAGCGGCGCCGCGGCCAGCAGCAGGGCGTAAACGGCGTCCTTGGGCTTGAGCATCGTCGTCTGGAACCTCATCAATATACTACTCTTAAGCCGCTCATGAAGCTGATCTCGCCTGAGTTCCTCTGCTTCTTCCTCCTGGTTTTGGGCCTGCGCTGGTCCTTGCCCCGGAGCTGGCGGACCGGCTGGCTGGTTCTCGCGAGCTATTTCTTTTACGCCTGGTGGGACTGGCGCTGCGCCGGCCTGCTGTTCGCGATGACCTGCGCCTCGTACCTTCTGGGCAAGGCCGTGAGCGCGTCCGCGCGCCCGGCCGCGCGGCGGGCCTGGATCGCGGCGGCGGTCCTTCTGCATGTCGGCGTCCTGTGCTGGTTCAAGCTTTCCTCGCAGGCCGACAGCGTGGACATCCTGCGGGCCTCGAGCGTCGCGGCGGCCGTGCTTCCGCTCGGCCTCTCCTACTACACGTTCACGAGCCTGGGCTACGTCCTGGACGTCGCCCGGGGCGTTCCCGCCGCGGGGAGCTTCCTGCCGTACTGCCTGTTCGTCGGCTTCTTCGCCTCGATCACCGCGGGCCCGGTGGGCCGCGCGCGTCTGCTGCTGCCGCAGTTCGCGGGAGACCGGGCTTTCGACCGCGTCCGGTTCTATGAAGGCCTCCACCTGATCTACTGGGGCCTGTTTCAAAAAGTCTTCGTCGCCGACAACCTCGGGCCCATCGTGGTCACCGTCTTCGATCTGTCCGCCGCCGACTCGGGCCTGTCCGCGCTCCTCGGCGTCTACGCGTTCACCTTCCAGCTGTACGGCGATTTCGCCGGCTACTCCAACATCGCCCGCGGGATGGGCAAATGCCTGGGCTTCGATCTGTCCGAGAACTTCCGCCTCCCCTTCTTCGCCCAGGACATGCAGGAGCACTGGAAACGCTGGCACGTCTCGCTCTCCGAGTGGTTCGCGGACTTCGTGTACCGTCCGCTCGTGGACCTGCCGGTCGGGTACTTCAAGTTCTTCGCGGCCCCGCTCCTCACCTTGCTCATCATGGGCCTCTGGCACAAGTTCAGCCCGCAGATGGCCCTGCTCGGGCTCAATTACGGCTTCTGGATCTCCTTGACGATCTTCATCAAGCTGTGGGCCATTCGCCGGGATTTCGCTCCCGGCCCGCGGCTCGCCGCGGCGCTCCCGTGGATCAACCGTCTGCTCACCTTGCACCTGGTCTGCGCCGGCTTCGTCCTGCTCCGGTCCCATTCCCTGGACCAGGCCGCCGCGCTCGTCTCGCGGGTGTTCAGCGCGCCGCGCCCGACGCCGCAGGCGCTGGACCTGGCCCGGCGCATGCTGTTCTTCGCCGGCCCGCTGATCCTCGCCGAGGTCGTCGAGTATCGCCGCGGCGGCGCGGGCTCGCTGATCAAATTGCCCGTTCCGGCGCGCGGGCTGCTCTACGCCGGGCTCGGCTTCCTGCTCCTGAAGTACGGCCGGTTCGACTCGGAAGTCTTCTTCTACTCCAAATTCTGACATGGACGCCAAGACCAAGATTCGCGATTTCATCCTGACCAAGCTCGTCGCCGAGGGGACCTTGCGCGACGACGAGTCGTTCTGGGACACGCGGGCCATCGACTCGCTGGGCATCGTGCGCCTGATCCACTTCCTGGAATCCGCCTTCGGCCTCAAGATTCCGGGACGGGACGTGACCACGCAGACCTTCGCGTCGATCGACGCGGTCCACGACTACGTCGCGCGCAGGCTGGCGCCGCCTCCGGCTAGCTGAGCGCGCTCTTCCGGACCTTGCCGAGCGCCGTCTTC
>JAHFCD010000330.1 GCA_023249695.1 Elusimicrobiota bacterium | reverse complement strand
GCATGCTCGCCGCGGCGGGCCTGCCGCCCGTCAAGAGGCGCATGCCGAAGGCCGTCGCCTATGGCGCGGCGGCGCTCTGCGAGGGGGCTTGGCGCGCGCTCCGCCTGACCTCCGAGCCGCCGCTGACGAAATTCCTGGTCAACACCTTGACGACCGCCCACTGGTTCGACATTTCCGCCGCCAGGCGCGAGCTGGGCTGGAACCCCAAGGTGAAAATCGAGGACGGCATGGCCCGGGTGCCGCACTGGATTAAGGCCACGCAAAGAATTGTTTAACGCCTGAAAGCCTGGCACCATTGCCGTTTCCCTCGGTGAACTCCCCTGTGAAACGCGCAAGTTCGAATCATTTAAGCCTGGCACCGCCTAGGCTGATTAGGCCCGGGTCCTCTGGGTCCAAAGACCTACTGTTTATCCCGAAGAATCGGCTAAACTTCGGACATGAGACGCTTATCCTCGATCGTCGCCCTCGCTCTCGCCGCCGGCGCCTGGTCCGGCTGCGATAAAGACTCTCAGTCTGTTTACGCCAAATCGGACGGCGGCCCCGACTTCCGCGAGACGGCTGATGCCAAGGGCCGCGAGGCGGGCAAGTCCCTCGCGTCCTACGCGCCCGCGACCGATTTCTCCGGAGCCTCCCCCGAGGACGCGTCGGGTCAGGCCAGCGCCATGTTCGACGGCGCGGTGTCACGCGGCGCCGTTTCCGGCCGGGGCGGCGTTCTCGGGGCGTCCCGGGGCGGGGGTTCGGGCAAGCGCGTGTCTTTCACGGCCGCCTCGAGCGAGCGCATCACCGACCTTCGCGGCGCGGTGCCGCCCCTGCCCGACGACTACGACTACTCCCGCAGCGGCGCGACGCCGGGCTCGGCGCGCGACGCCGGCCAGACCATCCTCGGCTTCGCCACGTTCCAGATCGCGCAGAAATTCCCGACCGTGGCGCCGATCATGAGCCGCCTGGGCTGGCGAGCCGCGCCGCGCGACGGCTCCAACGAGGAGCATTCTCCCTACCGGGTGACGGTTCACCATACCCAGGGCGTCCGGCCGATGAACGAGACGGAGACGGCCGCGGCCGTCAAGGGCGTGCAGCACTATCACATGGTCGGACGCGGCCGGGAGGGGAAGGACAACTTCGCCGACATCGGCTACCACTTCCTGATCGCGGGCGACGGCCGCGTCGTCGAGGGCCGCCGCGCGGAGTACCTCGGCGCCCACGCGGGCGGGGCCAACGAAGGCAACATCGGCGTGGCGATGATGGGCGACTTCAACAAGCTCAAGCCCACCGACGCGCAGATCGAGAGCCTCACCCGGCTCGTTACCTTCTTGTCGGTCAAATACAAGAAGGACCCGGCCGCGAAGGGCTTTTTGGAGCCACACCAGCATTACACCAACACCGACTGCCCCGGCAAGAACATGATGGCGATTCTCGACTCCCTGCGCCGCAAGATCGACCAGGAAAACGAGATCATCGTCGCCGGCGGCAAGGTCGGAGCCCCCGCCGACTTCACGCCGCTGGCCGTCCTCGGCGCTCCCCGCGGGTGAGGCGGGCCCTCGCGGCCGTCCTCCTGCTCGCCGCCTGCTCCCGAGAAGGCCGCGTCGTTCCGGGCGCGACCGTGAGGCTCGAGTATGAGCTGTCCTCGGAGGGCGCGGTCATCGAGTCGAGCGCGGGACGCGCGCCGCTGAGCGTGATCCAGGGCGAGGGCAACCTGCCGGGGCCCGTGGACGAGGCCCTGGTCGGCCTGAAGGCGGGCGACGAGAAAATCCTGGAGCTGACGCCCCTTCAAGGATTCGGCCCGGTCGATCCGGCCAAGATCCGGGAGATTCCCCTCGAGAAGTTCGGCGCGATGGCCAAAGACCTCGTGCCCGGCCGCGTCGTCGCGGGCGCGACGGGCGGCAAGGCCGCCGAGGGCAAGGTCGTCAAGATCGAGAACGGGGTCGCGACCCTCGACTTCAATCATCCCCTCGCGGGGAAGGCGCTGCGCTACAAGATCAGGATCGTCTCGATCCGCGCGCCTTGACCCGCTTCAGCTATCCTTGAGGATAGTTGAAGCGGGAGAGGAAGGTCCTTGGGAATTAGTGCCTTTCGTAGTAGAACCCGACGTCCTTCGCGTCGTCGGGGTTGATCAGCAGGAGCTCGTCGGTCGTGAAGAACGGCTTCCAGTTCACGATATCGACGAAGACCGCGATCCGGGTGACGACCTTGTCGGCGCCCTTGGCGACCGCGCCCTTCGGCGTGAAGAGATACATGCCCGGCGCCTTCTCGACGGCGTCGAACTTCCCGACGATGTCCTTCTGGAAGAAATCGGCGACCTTGTCCTTGCCGAGGCGCGTGTTGATGTCCTTCTTCAGGTAGTCGCCGCCGGTGCTGTCCTTCGAGCCGAAGAAATTGCCCGGGACCCAGCTTTCCCACGTGGAGCTGACCTTGCCCTCGAAGGCGACCGTTTCGGCGACCGCCGCCGAGCCCTTCTCGAAGCGCGTCAAGGTCGCGCCGACGAGCGTGCCCTTTTTCGCCAAGGTCAGCTCGCCCGTCGCGGGGTAGCCGCCGTCCACGACGATCTCGCCCGCCGCGGAGACGCGCAGAGGCTTCATCGCGAAGCGGAGCTTGTCGATCTGCTCGACGCGGTAGATGTACAGGCGCGGCACCCAGCGCGCGATCTCCAGCCGTTCGGGGCCGGGGATGTAGGGCAGGCGGGTGTACTCGGCGAGGATCGCGTAGCCCGCGGTGGGGTTGGCGGGGTCCTGGCGCACGATCAGGGCCATCACGTCGGGGCCGCCGATCAGGGCGGACGAGCCGCCCCAGGAGCCTTCCGGGATCGGGCCCGCGTGGGCGGCCGTGACGAGGATGGAGGCGAGCAGGAACGAGCGGACGAGGGTCTTCATCGCGGATCTCCTAGAAGAAGCCCCTGACGAGAAGCCAGGGGATGAGGATGTAGAGGATGGTGTCGCGGACCAGGTAGTACGAGACGACGGCCGCGATCGCGATCCAGCCGAGGCGCCAGACCGAGGAGAAGAAGGTTCCGAACGCGCGGGCGTTCGTCATGAACCTCGCCCCCGTGTACGGCAGGACGAGGCTTCCCGCGAGGGTGCGCACGCTCGCCCCGAGCTGGCGGAGGTCGGCCTTCGCCTTCGCTTTCAGGCCCGGCTTGGGGGCGCCGTCGACAAACGGTCGCGGCGCCTGCAGGTCGGGGTGGACGCCGTCGAGCGCCCGCTCTTTCATGATGTCGGCCTGCGCCGTGCCTTGATACACCCGCAGCAGCATGTCGCGGCTGATCGCGGGAACGAGGGTCTTGTCCTCGTTGGCCACGCGGTCGGCGTAGAGCTGCAGCAGCTGGTCGGTGCGGTGCTTGACGGCGATCGAGCCGATGAAGCGAGTCACCGGGCCGCCGACGCCCTCCTGGGCCGCGCGCCAGCGATTGCCCTCGCGCAGGCGAGAGAAGTCGTAGGCGGTCATGTAGTCCCGGCCGGGCGCGTAGGTGGAGAACATCTTGTCGAACTCTTCGAGATCCACGTCGCCGGGCGTAAGGCCCTTCGTGTTGCCCGCGGGGGCGAACACCCGCGTGCTGGACGCGCCCTGCGCCTGGATCATGTTCGGGACGTAGATGGCGAAGGGGTTGAAGAGAATGCCCGCTTGCCAGCGGCCCTTGAGACCGAGGCCCCACTGCGTCTTCGGGCCGAAGATCAGGTGCGAGAGCAGGGCGGTTTTGAGGGCGTTGAGCCTGCCCAGGCCGTGCTCGTGGAGGACGCGGTAGGTGTGCCCGAGCCGGGCCACCGGCTGCTTGGCGTCCGCGGGGATCAGGAACCAATAGCGCCGCTCGAGCGCGGTCGCGCCCGGGACCTCGGAGATCTGCGTCGTCGCCGTGTAGCCCTCGCGCAGGCGGTTTTGCAG
>JAHFCD010000329.1 GCA_023249695.1 Elusimicrobiota bacterium | reverse complement strand
CAGAAGGTCAACGAACTCATGCAGAAGGAGGGCGTCGAGCCGAGGAAGACCGCCCGCCCCCCGTCGGCTCCGGCGCCGATCGCGCGCACCGAGCTCAAGGCCACGGTCTGGGGCTGCCGCTCGACCGCGACGGCCGTCTCGCCCGTCGTCACGCGTTACGGCAAGCACACCGCGTGCGTTTCGGTCGAGACGCCGACCTCCATTTTCGTCTTCGACGCCGGCTCCGGCATCAGCCTGCTCGGCAACGAGCTGATGAAGAACGGCAAGCACAAGGATATTTGGCTGTTCCTGACCCACTTCCACCACGACCACGTGGAAGGTCTCGCGGGATTCCCGTGCGCGCGGGACAAGGACTACACCCTCCACATCAGCGGCGCCGCCGATCCCGACAAGACGCTTGAGCAGGCGCTCAAGGCCGCGCTGGAGCCCGGGTTCGGCGACGCGATGCCCGAGGCGAAGATCGAGCTCTACGAGCTGATGGAGCAGACCTACGAGATCCTGCCCGGCGTGCGCCTCTCCGCCTTCTACGCGAACCATCCCGGCACGACGCTCGCCTACGTCCTCCAGACCGAAGGCCGCAAGATCGTCTACTGTCCCGACAGCGAGCTGTACGGCGAGTACGCGACCGCGCTCCAGGACTACGACGAGAAGATCGGCGCGGTGTGCCGCGGCGCGGACCTGATGTTCCACGACGGCCGCTACACCGCCGACGACTACAAGAAGAACCGGAACTCCGGCCACTCGAGCTACCTCGCCGCGGTGGATTTCGCGGGCAAGAACCTCGTCAAGGCGCTGGTGCTCGTCCATCAGGACGACAGCTACGCCGACACGGTGCTCGACACGATGGGGAAGGAAGCCCAGGCACGCGCCGACGAGCGCGGCTACAAGCTGAAGGTCGTCCTCGGCCGCGAAGGCCTGCGCATCACGGCCTGACGCCTCGGGGCCCTGCGGCCCCTTTCACGGACGGCTACAATTTAGCCGATCATCCGCAGGCTCAGCTTCGTCGTTTCCTTGATTTTGGCCGGCTCCCTCCCTCCCCCTCTGCGAGCCGCCTCGTCAAATCATGAGGATCTCATCTTGACGCTCTCCTTGACGGGAGCGGCGGCGGGCGCTTTTTGGCTCGACGGCTCGCTGCGCCGGCGCTCGGGGAAAGGAGAGTACGCGGGCCGGCCCGGCGTCTTCAAGGGCGAGCACGCGGCGTTCGACACGCTGGGGACGCCCACCGCTCAGTTCGGGCTGGCCGGCGCCTTTTACGGGGCGGGCTGGCTGACCGATTCGGAGAAATCCCGGCGCATCGGCGGCGTCGGCGCCGCGGCCTTGGCGATCAACGGCCTGGCGACCTGGGGCCTCAAGAGCGCCGCCGGGCGCAGCCGCCCGTTCACGGACTCCGGCCCCGGCCGCTGGAACGGCGGCGGCCGCGACGAAACCGCCTCGTTCCCCTCGGGCCATACCTCGATGGCCTTCACCATGGCCGCCGTCGTCGCCGAGGAGTACGACTCCCCCGCCGTCGACTGTTTGGCCTACGGCCTGGCCGCGACCGTCGGAGGAACGCGGATCTATCAGGACCAGCACTGGGCCAGCGACGTGGTCGCCGGGGCGGCCCTGGGCCTGCTGGTCGGCAAAGGCGTCTCGCGCTGGGAGCGCCGGGCCGGCTGGGCGCGGTTCCTTTACACCGACGGCCGGGGTCTGTACCTCCGCGTCCCCTTCTAACTGTTACAGCGCGGGCACGGTCCCGACATGCGGCGCGGATATAATCGGCCATGCGCCCACCGGTCCTGTTCGAGCTCTCCGCGGCGGAGAAGAAAAAGACGGCGCTGCTGTTCGTGTACTTTTTCCTCGTCGTCGCCGTCTTCTGGATCCAGAAGCCCCTGCGGACCTCGCGCCTTCTCATCAGCGGCGGCATCGTCGCCTTGCCCTGGGCGAAATTGCTCGTGGCCGCCGTCGTCATGCCGGCGCTGGTGATCTATGACGCCGTGACCCGGAGCCTTCGAAAACGGCCCCGGGCCGTGCTCGTGAGCGTCTGCGCCGGGGCCTTCGCGCTGGGTCTGGCGGGATTCGCCCGATACGGACGGACCTCGACGGCCGCGGCCTTCGCCTACTACCTCTTCGTCGACATCTTCGTCACCGTCATGGTGGCGCTGTTCTGGAGCCTGGCCCATGAATCGACGCCGCCCGCGCAGGCCCGCCGCATCTATGCGTTGGTCGGCGCCGGGGGCATACTCGGCGGCGTCGCGGGGAGCGCGTTTACCGGCTGGTACGCCCAAACGACGCCCCCCGAAACGATGCTCTGGACGGCGGCGGCGCTGCTGGCGCCGCTTCCCGTTCTGGCTTGGGCCCTGGGGCCGCCCGCCCGCGACGCCGACGACGCGGGGCCCGATTTTCAGGGCGCCTGGCACGGCGCCCGCCTGACCTGGGCCTCCCCCTATCTTCTGGGCATCGCCGCCGTGGTCGTCCTCTACGAGGTGAGCTCGAACGTCGTCGACTACCTCTTTCACGCCCTCTCGCTGCAGGCCTTCGCCGAGCAGGCCGTGCTGGCTTCTTTTCTGGGCCGGCTCAACGCCGTCATCATCGCCGCGTCGTTTTTATTCCAGCTGATCCTGACCAGCTTTCTTTTACGCCGGCGCGGGCCGCGCGACGGGCTGCTCATCCTGCCCGCCGCGTTCGCCGCGGGCTCGCTGCTGTTCCTGACCGCGCCCACCTTGGCGGCGGCCGTCCTGCTTTTCGTCAGCGACGGCAGCCTCGGCTATTCGGTCAACCAGACGAGCAAGGAGACTCTGTACACCCCCGCCGCGCTGCCGGCCAAATATCAAGCCAAGGCCTTCATCGACATGGTCCTGTTCCGCCTGGCCAAGGCCTTCAGCTCCCTGCTCATCGCGGCCTTCAACGTCTGGCTGCTGCCCCGAGGCTGGCCTCTGCGGACCCTGAGCTTCGTCATCCTGTTCTGCCTGCTGTTCTGGGTCCCGGCCGCCGCGACGGCGGGCCGGAGCTTCGACCGGCTCGAGGAAGGCTAGTTGCTGCGCGTGGTCCTGGCGTCGGCGCTTCTCCTCTCGGAGAGCGCGGCCGCGGCGCCGCGGCCGAGCGCGGAACGGATCCTCGGGCTGCCCGGCAGGATTCTCGAGCTGCCCTGGTGGCCCATCGGACGCGCGCTCGATTTCGCGCAGCGGCACGCGCTCTTCGAGCGCCTGGAGGACCTCTTTTATTTCAACGAGGCGCGCACCGCCGGATGGTTTCCGAACTTCGCCTCCACGGGCTCCGGGCGGGGCGCCGGGCTGCTCGTCTTTCACAACGATCTTTTCGGCGCGGGACATCAGGCCGGGGCCGACTTCACGACGGCGGGCACGAAGCAATTCTTCGCGAGCGTCCGCTACGCCGGGCCGGCCGCCGCGTCCCGCCGGTTCGGCGCGGAGCTCGACTACGCCCGGGATAACGACACGGAGCTCTACGCCCGCTCCGGACCGGAACTCGGGTGGGCGACCGCGCCGTCGGACCGGCGCGGCTACGGCGTGACCCGCCTGCACGGCCGTCTCTGGAGGGAACGGCATCGGGGCGCCCTGCGCGCGGGACTTTTCGGCGCCGCCGAGGACTGCGTGACCGGCGACGGCTTCTCGGGGCGTCAGCCCCCAGCCGGCCTGGCGGGCTTCTCCCGCCGGGTCGTGCTGGGCGGCGGAGGCCTGCGAGCGGAGTGGGACGCCGCGCCCGGGAAGGCGCGGGCCGCCCGCGGAGCGCGCCTCGCCGCCGAGATCGAGGCCGCGGCGGCCGGCGACGGCGAGCACGGCTACTCCCGGCAATTTTTCGAGGGGCAGGCCTTCCTGCCCCTGTTCGCGCCGCGCCGCGTCCTGGCGCTGAGCGGCTCCTGGGAACGCCTCAACGGCCTG
>JAHFCD010000328.1 GCA_023249695.1 Elusimicrobiota bacterium | reverse complement strand
GTCCACGACCGAGTGCCGCGTGCGCATCATTCACGGCGCGATCGGCAACGCGAACGAGTCCGACATCCTGCTCGCGTCCGCCTCCGACGCCGTCACCTTGCTGTTCCAGTCCGAAGTGGAGCCGCGCGCGGCCGAGCTCGCCGAGCGCGAGGGCGTCGAGGTCCGTAAGTACTCGGTCATCTACGACTTGATCGAAGACGTGAAGGCGGCCCTCGAAGGCCTGCTCGCGCCCGAGATCGTCGACGTCGTCGTCGGCAAGGGCGAGGTCAAGGCGCTGTTCAAGGTCAAGACCGGCGTCATCGCGGGCTCCGCGGTGCGCGACGGCAAGATCTCCCGCGGCGGCCACATCCGCGTGGTCCGCGACGGCAAGATCCTCTTCACCGGCAAGGTCTCCACGCTCCGCCACTTCAAGGACGACGTCAAGGAAGTGGAGAAGGGCCAGGAGTGCGGCATCGGCATCGACGGCTACAACGACGTCGCCGTCGGCGACCTGCTCGAGTTCTTCGTCAAGGAATCGCGCACTCGCCGCCTGTCGCAGTCTCCGCGGTAAAACGCGGAGGCATACTTTAATATGTACGAACGCAACGACCGTCTGCGTGAGCTTTATAAAGAGCTCGTCTCGACGCACCTGCGCGAGATCAAGGACCCCGGCCTCGTCGGCTTCATCACCGTGACCGACGTGGACCTCGCGCACGATCGCAAGACGCTCAAGGTCTTCTACTCGATCCTGGGCACGGACGCCGAGCGCGAGCGCGCCGCCGCCGCCCTGGAGCGCGCCGCCCCGTACCTGCGGGAGCTCATCAAGAGGAAGGTCTCGGTCAAGACCATCCCGAACTTCATCTTCACCTACGACAACACGCCGAAGAAGGCGTCGCGCATCGACGAGCTCCTCAACAAGCTCGAAAAGGAAAAGGGACAGTGACCGGCCCGGGGCTCCCGGCGGCCGGGATGCTCCTGATCGACAAGCCCGCGGGCTGGACCTCCCACGACTGCGTCGCCGTCCTGCGCAAGCTCTTCCCGCGCAACACCAAGGTCGGCCACACCGGCACCCTCGATCCCCTCGCCACGGGCCTCCTGGTCGCGCTCATCGGGCCCTGCACGAAGCTCCAGGCTCGCCTGCAGGGCATGGACAAGGTCTATTCCGGCACGATCCGCCTGGGCGTGAAGACCGACACCGGCGACATCACTGGCAAGACCACCGAGGAGAAGCCTCTGCCCGCGCTCGACCTCGCGCGTCTCGCGGCCGAGTGCGCGGCGCTCGTCGGCACGGTGGAGTCCTCGGCCCCCGCCTACTCCGCGGTCAAGCACCAGGGCCGTCCGCTGTACGAGTACGCGCGCAAGGGGCTCGAGATTCCGGTCAAGCCGCGCTCGTCCGTCGTGCATTCCTGGGAGGCCCTGGCTTGGTCCGCGCCCGAGCTTTCGCATCGCCTGCACTGCGCCAGCGGGACCTACGTGCGGACCTTGGCCGAGGTTCTCGGCGAGAAGCTGGGCTGCGGCGGGACGGTGTCCACCTTGCGCCGCGAGTCCGTGGGTCCGTTCCTGCTCGCCGACGCGTTGACCCTCGACGCGACGCGCGCGCTGGCCCCCGCGGCGCTCGCCCAGCGCCTGGCGGCGTCGATCCCGGTCCTCGAGAAAGCGCTGAAGCCATGATCACCGTGCGCGGCCGCGTGGTCCGCGGCGATGGGTTGGGACGCACGCTGGGCTTTCCGACGGCCAACCTCAAGATTCCCCCTTCCGCCCGCCCGCCGCGCGGCGTCTGGAAGGTCCTCGCGCGCGGCACGACGGTGGGCGAGCGCGTCGGCGCCTGCAACGTCGGCGTTCGGCCCACGTTGGGCGGCACGCGTCTCGTCGTCGAGGTTCATATCCCCGGGTTCCGCGGGAACCTCTACGGCCGCACCTTGTCCCTGCGCTTCCTCTCACGGATCCGCTCCGAGCGCCGCTTCCCCTCGCTGGCGGCGCTCAAGAAGCAGATTCGAAATGACGTCCGCGCCCTCGCGGCTTAGGGCGCCGGCTTCGGAGCCGCGCTGATCGTTTCCCCAATGACGACCGATCCCGCGGCGATGCCCTTTCCTTTCAAGATCGCGACGGCCTCGATCTCGTCGTGATAGCCGACCCCGTTGCGGTGGATCTTGAAGCGGTTGTATTTGCCGCACACCTCGATCCGCTCGTCGAGCGCGACCGGCGGGAAGCGGCCGAAGGCGAAAATCTGCAGCTGACCCGTCCCGTCGTCGAGCTTGCCGCGGAACAGGTGCTTGCCCGTCACGCGGCCGATTCGTTGGTCGATCTCGACCGGCTTGCCGACGACGCAGAAGTTCCGGCCGTTGGCGCGCTCTCGATTCCTGAAGATGTCGGCGACCGGGGTGATGGTCTCGACCGCGGCGGAGGCGGGAAGCGCCAAGACGGCGAGGAGGACGGCCGCGAGCGTCATGGACGCAGTATATGGCGTAAGCCTATTAATGACAAGCCCTGTTCCTTGACCCGCGGGCCCGCGCTCGCTACAATGAATCCATGAGCAAGATCAACGACGACGGGAACATCCTCGGCCGCCTCGGCGCCGTGATTCTGATCGCGGCCGCCGGCTTCGGCCTCCACCGCCTCAACTGCGGGACCGGCGAGATGTGCCCTCTCATGCAGACCGACTCGTGCTGCTCCGGCGTGACCAAGACCGCCGCGCCCGTCAAATAGCGATACCTCTCTAGGACTTTTGCCGCCGAGAGAGTTCCCCAATGGTCCTGCCCGGGCCGCTCGTCACGCGTTAAAATAAATCCATGAGGTCGCGAACCGCGGTGTACGCGGTGCTGGGCGTCCTGGCGGCGGCGTGCGCTCCGGGGAGCGCGAGCGCGGCGCTTCTCTCCGCGCCCGCCATCGTCCCGTCCGCGCCCGCCGCCGTCGCTCCCCTCGGGGTTCTGAGCCCGAGGCTGTCGCCCGTCGCGGCCGTGATGCCGGTGCTCGCGGCTCCTCTCCTGACCGTGCCCCTGAGCGCTCCGATCCCGGCCGCGCCCGTCCCCGTCGCCGCCTCGCCCCTCGCCGTGCTTCGGCAGGTCGCGGCGAAGCTGGGCGACGCGGCGCTCCCTGGGAATTCTTCGGCGAACGGGAGCGCTCTGAGCTCGTTTTGGAACGGAGAGGCGGCGAACGGAGATTCGCCCGCCGCGGCGCCGCGCGTCGTGGACGCGATCGTCTCCGGCGGCGCGAGCCCGGAGTTCGTCGCGCGGGTCAAGGCGCATCTGCGGGCGAGCGTGCCGGAGCCGATTCTGCGGGACATGCTCGCCGACGGCTACCGTATCGAGGTCAACGCGCGCGTGCGCCAGGGCCGCGAGGACCTTCACGAGGACAACGACTATACGGGCGGGTTCCACTCTTACGGCCCCCAGGGCAAGTTCATCGTGATCGCCGAGGAGATAAAGCGCATCAAGGGCGGGCAGTGGCGCAAGAGCGTCGTCTGGGAGAACGCGGTCAACCACGAGATAGGCCACGCCGCGGCCTACATCCTCGGCGAGCGCGAGGCCGAGACCTTGGCTCCCGGCGGAGCCAAGAAGGAGGGCCAGGCCGAGTGGTACGCGGCGAAGGGCATCTCGGAGTCCCCCGAGTTCCGCAAGGCTTGGCGCGAGGACCACGCGCTCATTCCCGGCGAGCTCAAGGAGGAGAAGCTGCCCGACGGGAAGATCAACAGCTTTTATTACTTCGTCCATCCCGACGCGAACGGCTGGTTCCAGCGCGCCCGCCAGGAAACCTTCGCCGAGGGCCTCGACATCCTCCTGCGCGGCAAGAACTCGAAGTTCAACTACGATAACTTCACGAAGCGCTTTCCCCGCGCGTTGGCCGAAATACGCGCGACGCTCGAGCGGGCCTACGGCCCGATCTTCGCCGGCCGCTGAGGCGGCGGGAACTGGTACACTG
>JAHFCD010000327.1:1254-3902 GCA_023249695.1 Elusimicrobiota bacterium | reverse complement strand
GCTTTCCCTTCTTGTCGCGGACGACGATCGTCGCGATCTTCGCCTGGCGCAGGAGATCGGTGAAGCTCTTGCCCACCTGGGCGAGGCGCCCCTGGCGCGCCTCGGACTGGACCACGGCCTGCACGGCGGTCAAGGTCACGCCGCCGAGATGCTCGGCCTGGACGTACGCCTCATGCCGCGACGAGCGCACGCCGAGCAGGACGAGACCGCCGGCGACGAGGCCGCCGGAGACGGCGAAAATGAGGGCGAGGCTATGGCTGAGGCGCATATTAAGGGATAAAGCCGGTCCCGGGGACCTGGCTCATTCTACGATTTTCGGCTATACTTGGCGCGCCATGACTCCCGCGCTCTGGGCGCTTCGCGCCGTCAATCTCCTCCTCGTGCTCACGGCCGCCTACCAAGGATCGCGCGGCAAGACCATCAGCGTCGCCTTGCCCGCGCTCGCCGCTCTGGCCCTGCTCGCCGTGTCGGCCGGCACCGTTTTCTCCGGCAGGCTCCGGGCGTCCAAGGCGCGCCGGCCGATCACGGCCGCGCTTATCGCAGCCGACGTCCTGTTCGTCATGTGGATCGCGCAATGGACCCAGCAATGGGCCGGCGTCATCGACCTCGGCGTGCTGGCGCCGGCGGTCCTCGCGGCCCTCGAGTTCGGCCCGGTCGCGGGAGCGCTGGCCGCCGCGGTGCCGCTCCTCTTCACCGCGGTCCTGATGATGACCATCGGCCCCGGGCTCGCCGCGAACCCCGACCTCGCCCTGTCCCTCGCGCTGCGCGGCCTGCTGTTCTCGCTGGCCCCGATCGCCGCGGGCCTGGCGCTCGGCCCAGCGCGCGCCTCGGCGGCGGCGTCAGCGCGCGGCACGCTCGCCCGCCTGCGCGCCGCCCAGATCGGCGAGTACCTCTCCTACGCCCTTTTTCAGCTGCGCGACTACGCGATCTCGATCAACTCGCTGTCCGAGGCGATCGCGCTGGCGCCGAAGGACGACCCGAAGCAGGGCGAGCGCGTCGAGCGCCTGCGCAAGGCCGCCGCCGAGCTCAGCCTCAAGCTCACGCGCGTGCTCGGCACGACCAATCCCTCCTTGTCGACCGCGCGCGCGTCGGAGGCGACGGCGGTGGACCTCGTCTCCCTCGTCCACGCCTGCGTGGACGACAGCCGCGCGGCCTTCGCCCCCGACGGCGCGCGGGTGTCCGTCCTCGTGGAGAGCGCGACGCCGCCGATCCATTCCGACCGCCGCTCGATCGAGCTCGTGCTCCTCTCCGTGCTCCAAAACTCCCTCGAGGCCTGCGCCTCGCGCGGCGGCGGCTCGGTGACCGTGCTTCTGCGCCGCGAGGGCGCGAACGCGGAGATCGAGGTCTCCGACGACGGCGGCGGCGTTTCCGAAACGGAGAAGGCGTCGATGTTCGAGCCGTTCGCGTCCGCGCGCCGGGATTCCCACGGCCTTGGCCTCGGGCTGTCCATGTCGCGGCGCTTCCTCGAGCGCATCGGCGGCGGCCTGCGCGTCAAGAGCAAGGCCGGCTACACCGCGGTCCTGCTGGTCGTGCCTCTCGAGCGGGAGCTGCCGAAGATCCGTCTCGAGGAATCGACGTGGGCCAGACGACGGGCGGAGCATTGAGACCATGAGCGAGACCCCGGCCGAGAAAAAGGAGCTTCCGCCTCCGGCGATCGGCGAGCTGTTCGAGCTCTCGCTGACGGCGCTCGTCAACGCGCCGGGCGTTTTCTTCCGCCTGGCCGAACGGCCCGCCCCGCGCCCCGGCGCCTCGTTTCTCGTCGCGCTCTCCTGGGGCGCGGCCTTCTTCGCCCTGAACCTGGTCCACGTCGCGCTGTCCCATCCCGCCGCGCTATCGGCGTTCGAGCCATGGAAGATCGCCGCCGTCGCCGCGTGCGCCCTCGGCGTCTGGGCGGCGCTGTACCTTCTCGCCTCGAGCCTCGTCTACGGGCTCGGACGCGCGCTGGGCTCGGCGGGGGACTTCGACCGCGCCCTGCTCGTCGCGGCGATCACGCTCGCGGCGGCCCTCGTGCAGGCGCTGTGCAGCTGGTTCCCGGTCGCGTGGGTCCTGCCGACCTTGATCGCCGCGTGGATCGCGGCCTGCGGCCTGCACGCGCTGTTCAAGGCGGACCCCTGGGCCGCGCGCGGCGTTTTCGCCGCGCTCGCCGGAGGCGTCCTCGCGCTCCAGTACGGCGCGGGCCTGGCCGTCGAGAAGTACTCGGCCGCCGCCCAGCTGGCCGTCGTCGCGGCCCAGGCCGCCCCGATGGCAAACCAGCTCGCCGCGATGCAGGCGCAAATGCAGCAGGCCCAGTCGATCGCCGACGAGGCGAAGGCCGCCGCCCAGGACGCTCAAGCCGGTTCGGGCGTTTCGCCGCAAGGCGATTCGCCGCAGGGCGATTCGCCGCAGGCGAATCGATCCAGCCTCGATCTCCTGCGCGGGCCCGACGCCGACGAGCCGGCGGCGCCGGCGCCGGCGCAGCAGCAGCAGCAGCTCGTGCGGATGAGCGCCGCGGGCGACGCGATGAACAAAAGCGCGCTCACGATGCTCGACTCGATCACGCCGATGCTGAACAACCCGCTGATCACGAAGAACATGACGGCCCGGCAGAAGGCGGACTTTGCCGAGCTCAAGACGATGATGCAGGAGTTCAAGTCCGGGATGGCCGCCAA
>JAHFCD010000327.1:0-1244 GCA_023249695.1 Elusimicrobiota bacterium | reverse complement strand
CGATCACCTCCCCTCAGGAGCAGCAGGCGAAGATGATGAAGATCCAGCAGCTCGTGATGCGCATGATGAGCGCCGGGATAGCCGTCCCCGACGCGCCCGAGAGCCAGCGCGCGCCGAAGCCGGCGCCTCCGGCCCAGGGAACGAAGCCTTGAACCTCAAGGGCAAGGTCGTGCTGATCACCGGCTCGGGCAAGCGCGTCGGCCGCGTGATCGCGCTCGCCTTCGCCGCCAAGGGCGCGCGCATCGCCGCGCACTACAACACCTCCGCCGCCGAGGCGCGCAAGGTCGTCGCGGGCGCGAAATCGCTGTCGGGCTCCGACGCCGACGTCTTCCGCGCCAACCTGCTCGATCCGGCCGCGCCGCAAAAGCTCGCCGACGCGGTCGCCCGGCGCTTCGGCGGCATCGACATCCTCGTCAACTCCGCTTCCCTGTACGAGCGCACGCCCTTCGCCTCCGCGACCCCCGAGGACTGGGACCGCCATATGGCCGTCAACGCGCGCGCGCCCTATTTCCTCGCGCAGGCCTGCGCCCCCTGGCTCGGCCGCACGGGCGAAGGCGCGGTCATCAACATCGCCGACTGGGCCGGGCACCGCCCCTACGCCGACTTCGGGCCGTATTGCGCGTCGAAGGCGGCCCTGCTCTGCGCCAACACCTTGCTCGCCAAGTCCCTCGCGCCCCGCGTCCGCGTTAACGCGATCCTGCCGGGGCCCGTCCTGGCCCCCGAATCCATGGGCGAGGGGGAGAAGCGAAAGGTGGCGGAGGCGACCCTGCTCAAGCGCCTGGGCACGCCCGAGGCCGTCGCGCGCGCGTGCCTGTACTTGGCCGAATCGGCCGACTACTCGACGGGAGCGGAACTGACCGTCGACGGCGGACGGCTCATCGCTTAGACGGCTTGCCGGCGAACGGCGCGTCGATCTGGGTCTCGATCTTCGGGTTGGCGAACTTCACGCCCTTGAGCAGCTTGTCCCACATCTTCGGATCGGACCACTCGGCCTTGACCTGGGCGGAGAACCCGACGTCCTGAAGGCGGATCTCGCCCATCTGCGCGTCGTAGGCGTCCTGCCGGAAGCACTGCGCGTAGCCGGTCTCCGTCTCGTGCAAGATGACGGAGTGGACGCGCGCGGTGTCGTCGCCGTTCGTCTTCACCGTGTTGTCGAGCATTGCCTGGACCGCGACGAAGATCACGCGGGAGAGCTGCTCGGCCGTCGGGGAAACGGGCAGGGACACCCAGCGCTTCGAATGGTC
>JAHFCD010000326.1 GCA_023249695.1 Elusimicrobiota bacterium | reverse complement strand
TTGCGGATCAGGGAGATGACCTTGCCGGCGATGCGGCCTTCGCCGATCGGGAAGGGCTCGTAGCGGGGATTGTCGGGGATGAGGATGAGGCCCGCGGGCTTGACCTTGAGGCGCTTGACCGTCGCCTCGCCGTCCTCGTAGCGCACGACGACGACGTCGTTGGACGAGGCGGTTTCCTGCCAGCGGACGACGACGGTGTCGCCGTCGTGGAGGGTGGCCTGCATGGAGTCGCCCTTGACCTTCAACGCGAACAGCTGGGACGGATCGCCCCGGTCGGCGACGACGGGGACGTGGCCCATCGGCTCGGCGTACGCTCCGGCGGTGGGGCCGGCGGGCACCAGGCCGAGCAGCGGGATCATCGAGACGCGCTCCATGCTCGTGACCTGCGCGGCGCGGGAGCGGCCCTTGGCTTCCTCGAGCAGGCCTTTCTCGCGGAGCTTGTCGAGATGGTACTGGATCGTGTCCGGCGAGCTGACGCCGGCCAGACGGCACAATTCGCGCACGGTGGGCGGGTAGCCGTGATCCGTGGTGAATCGGCCCAGAAGCTCGAGGATTTGCTGCTGACGCGGGGTCAAGCCGTTCTTTTCCATTAGGTTAAGCATAGTCGAACGAGTGTTCGATGTCAAGGGGGGAGGGGCGGCGGGCCGGGCCCTTGACAGGTCCAGCCCTGGAGTTTACCCTTTGAGCATGGCGCTACCCCTCGCCGTGTGTCTCGCGTTCGTCGTCACCTTCCCCGCATCGGCCCAGTCGGGCCGACAAAGCCCGGCCGAGTTCAAGGCCGCGCTGACCCGTGACTTCGCCAAAGGCGCCGACCTCGCCGACCGCGACGCCGCGGGCCAACCCGAAGCCTTGGCCCTGCTTCTCGAAGAGGCGAAGTATGTCCAGGCGGGACGCGAGCCCGGCGACGAGAAAGAAACCCATGTCGCCTTCGTGCGCTCCGTCGCGCGCCGGCTCGCCGCTTCGAAGGACGGGGCCGTGGAGCTTTACGGAGGCCGGGTGCGGGCCGCCAGAGCCGTCGCGGCCGCGCAGCGGGAGATCGACGCGCGCGCGGCCATCGCCGCGGACGTGCTGCAAAATCCCAGCATCTCCAAGGAGAAGCGGGCCCGCCTGAACCAGGACCTCCGGCTCACGAGCGATTATCTCCGGCGCGGCATGACCGGCGACGCGAACTTCGTCAGCGGAACGTTCGAACGTCCGGCCGACGCCAAGGCCATGGATGCCGTCGTTGCGGCCCCCATCGCGGTGTCCTATTTCGCCGATGGCCAGCGCAATTGGAGCAGCATCCCGCCGCAAGTCCAGCCGATCAAGCTTGTCACGACCCCGACCCCGACCCCGGTGACGACCCCCGGCGCGCTGAGCAGCCTTCCCTCGGCGCTGACGCGCACGGTGTATTCGCTGGCGCAGCTGAGCTCGTTCATCGATCTCAAGCGCGGCGCGGAGGTCGCGTATGAGGCCGTCTCCGGCGTCCTCGAGGAAGGCAAGATGGCCGTCCATCGCTGCTACCGGTTCGTCAAGAAGGCCCTGATCGACGCGGGCGTCATCGACGCGCCGAATCCGCAGAGCACGGCCATCATCGGCCTGCGCCCCAACCAGGCGAGCATGTTCAGCCAGGACGTCCAGCGGCACCCGGAGATCCTCAACAAGCTCGGCTACCGCCGGGCAAAAATGACCGATCTCAGCGACAACCCGTCGGACATTCCCCTGGGAACGATCTTCATCTACGGCGCGCAATGCGGGTTCGCGCATTACAAGAGCGCGGGCCACGCGGAGCTCGCCGTGAGCCGCGCGGAGTACGAGAAGGCCCGGGCCGAGAAGCCGCGGTTCCACATCCGGCCGCTCGACGCCGACGACGTCCCGGCCTGCCATTACACCTGCGCCGGGCGGAGCATGGCGTACTTGCGCACGTACGGCAAGGGCGACAGCGCCTGCCTCCGCATGTACGTGCCCGTCAAATCTTCTTGACCTGACAGGGCCGCGCGCGATGCGCTAAGATAGTCGCCGTGAACCCGCTGCGCCTGCTCAAGGACCTGGTCGCCTCCCTCCACGGCGGCTCGGACCCGCGCCACCTCGCCGCCGGCTTCGCCTTGGGCGCGGCGCTCGGCCTGATCCCGAAAGGCAACCTCTTCGCCGTCGTCTTTCTCCTCCTGTTCTTCGCCCTGAACGTCAACAAAGGCATGGCCCTGATGTCGGCGACGTTCTTCACCCCCCTCGGCTACGCCGTCGACGCGCTCGCGCACCGGATCGGCCTCGCCCTGCTCAAGGCCCCCGCGCTTCACGGCCTCTGGACCGCCCTCTACGACCTGCCCGTCGTGCCCCTGACGCGCTTCAACAACACCGTCGTGCTGGGCAACCTCGTCCTGGGGCTCGCGCTCTTCGCCCCCCTCTACCTCCTTTTCCTCCGCTTCGTCTCGTGGTACAACGCGCGCTGGGCGGCGCGCGTCGAGAAGCTCCGGCTCGTGCAGGCGCTCAAGGGCATGGCCTGGTTCCAGGCGTACCAGGAGTGGACCCGATGAGCTGGGTCAAGAAGGGCCCCGTGCTGGGAACGCTCGGCGCCGTCCTGCTGCTGGCGGCGTTCACCTATTTCTTCTTCGACCCGCTCCTCAAGCGGGGCCTGATCGCCGGCGGCGAGGCCGCGGCCGGCGCCAAGGTCGAGATCGGCTCCGTGACATCGAAATGGCTCAACGGCACGCTCGAGATCGAGCGCATCGCGATCGCGGACCGGGACGCGCCGATGAAGAACCTCGTCGAGTTCTCGCGCCTCGCGTTCACGCTCGACCTCCCCGCCGCCGTGCGCGGCAAGGGCGTCGTGCGCGAGGCCGCCCTCGAGGGCCTGCGCCTGGGCGGCGCCCGCAAGACGAGCGGGGCGCTCCGGAACCCCCCGCCGCCTTCGAAGCTGTCCGCCGCCATCGCGAAGCAGATCGCGCCGGCCAAGACGGCCGCCATCGAGGTCAAGTCCAACGCCGTCGGCGAGGTGGACGCGGCGAAGCTCCAAGGCCTCAAGAAGCTCGACGAGGCGAAGGCCAAGTCCAAGGAGATCGAGGAGCGCTGGAAGGGCAAGGCCGGCGAAGCCAAGGCGATCGAGAAGGAGGCCAAGGAGATCTCCGACCAGCTCAAGGCGATCGGCGGCGGCGACATCCTGAAGAAGGCCCAGGCCGCGGGCCAGGCCCAGCAGCGCGTCAAGGCCCTCATCGCGCGCGTGGACGCGCAGAAGGCCGAGGCGCAGAAGGATCTCGCCGAGGCGCAGTCCCTCCTCAAGGAAGCCGACGCGCTGCGAAAGAAGGACCTCAACGGCCTGCTCGCCGCCGCGGGACTGCCGACGCTCGACTCGCAAGACCTCGCCCGCCGCCTGCTCGGCGCGCAGACCGCCTCGCGCCTGGCGACGGCGATGAAGTGGATGCGCCTCGCGCGCGAAAAATCCGCCGCGCGCAAGGCCGCCGTTCCGCCCCCGGCGCCGCGGCGCGCCGGCGTCAATATCGAGTTTCCCCGCGCCCACGCCTACCCTCAGTACCTGCTCGAGAACGCGAAGATCACCGGCTCGCTCGATGGGGTGATGGGCGGCGCGCTCGACCTCAAGGGCGTCCTCGACGGCGTGACCTCGAACCCCAAGCTGTACGGCAAGCCGGCGACCTTGACTTTGACGGGACGCTCGGCGTCGGGGCCCGGCGTGACGTTGAGCGGCCGCCTCGATCAGCAGAGCGACCCCGTCGGAGTGTCGGTGGACTTCACCGGCTCGGGATTTACCTTGGCCGGGACCTCGCTCGGCGACGGGGAGGTCGGCGGCGCGCTCACCGCGGGCTCCGCGAAGGTGAAGGGCCGCCTCGCGTCCTCGGGCGACGAGTGGACCGGCGAGGTTTTCGTCGAGGCCTCCGGCGTGGTCCTCGAGCCCAAAGTTTCCCTCAACGGGG
>JAHFCD010000325.1 GCA_023249695.1 Elusimicrobiota bacterium | reverse complement strand
GGCTGGGCGAAGCCCGAAACCGGGAAGCGCGAGCCGGCGCCCGCGAGGCGCTGAAGCTCGGCGGGGACCGCGCCCTTCATCACGTCGCAGGAGCCGAAATGGACGAGCGAGACGTTGCCGCCCGCCTTCAGCGGGCCGGACAGGATCTCCGCGGTCGCGGGACCGGTCTCCGTCTCGAGGCCCTCGACCGTGCCGTGGCCGGAGAAATAAAGGACGACCGGCTCGGAGAGCAGCGAGGACTCGCGCAGCCATTTGAGCAGGCTCGCGCGGTCGGTGTAGAAGCGCTGCCGAACCTGCACGCTCGGCGTGCGCGCGAAGAAGATCTTGAGCATCTCGCCGTAGGTGTACTCGGGCTCGGCCAGGCTCGACTCCCAGCGCGACTCGAGCACGACCAGCCATTTCCGGCCGGCAACGGGCTCGACGCGCAGGCCGGTCCAGTCGCGCCACTCCTTGTCGCCGTCCGCGCGCCAGCGTCCGCGCAGCGCTCGCCCGTTCTGCGCCAGACGAAACTCGCCGTCTCCCGCTTTCTGGTCCTTGTAACGGAAGGTGAGCATGCCGCCCTCGGCGCGCCCCGCGAGCGTCCCGTCGGAAAATGAGTAGTAGCCGGAGAACTCCGCGCCCGCGCCCGTCAGGCGCAGGCGGCCGAAGTTGGTCTCCCACAGGCCGTCGAAGGCGGAGCCGGCCGCGGGGGGCAGGCGCCGGCGGCCGAGCCACGGGATGAATTTTTCCGTGCCCTTCGCGCGCCACTCGCCCTCGAAGGAGGCGCCGTCGGGGGCGAGGCGGAAGCGGCCCTCGCCGGACGCGTCCGGCTCCCGATAGGTGAACACGAGCGTCCCGTTCTCGCGCCTGCCGTCGAGCGCGCACACCGAGCCTTCCATCATATAGGTGCCCGTGACCGCTCCCGACGACTCGGTCAGCGCCATGTCGCCGTAGGTGGTCGCCCAATCGCCGGAGAAGCCGAGGTCCGCCGCGGCGGACGGAACCGCCAGGCACGCGAGGAAGAGCGCCGGCATGAAAAAGCGCGTCATTGCGCGATTATCCTATCATACGCGCATAAGCCATGGCCAAACGCGAGAGATTGGACTTGAGGCTCGTCGAGAAAGGGATCTTCGACACCCGCTCCAAGGCCCAGGCGGCGATCATGGCCGGCTTGGTCTTGGTCGACGGCAAGAACGCCGGCAAAGCGGGCGAAATGGTCGGCCCGGACGCCGTTCTCACGCTGAAGGCGGATCCCTGCCCCTACGTGTCGCGCGGCGGCCTCAAGCTCAAGGCCGCCCTCGACGAATTCGCCATCGCGGCCGGGGGCCGGACCTGTCTTGACGTCGGCGCCTCCACCGGCGGCTTCACGGACTGCCTCCTTCAGGCGGGGGCGCTTCGCGTGCACGCGATCGACGTCGGCACCGCCCAGCTCGACAGCCGTTTAAAAAAGGACCCGCGCGTCGTCAGCCGCGAGCAGACCCACGCGAAGCTCCTGCGTCCCGAATGGTTCTCCCCCAAGCCGAGCCTCGCCGTCATGGACGTCTCGTTCATCTCCTCGGCCCAGGTGCTCCCGTTCGTGATCCCCTGCCTCGCGCTTCCATTCGAGATCGTCGTGCTCGTCAAGCCCCAGTTCGAGGTCGGCCCGAAGCTCGCGCCCCAAGGCGTCGTGCGCGATCCCGCCGTCCGTCTCCAGGCGGTGGATAAGATCCGGGCCGCCGCCCGGGAGCTCGGACTGACGGAGGCGGGCCTGCTCGAATCGCCGGTCGTCGGCCCGAAAGGCAACCATGAGTTCCTGCTTTTGCTAAAATCAAGGTCATGAAGGTCCTCATCGCCGAAGACGACCGCACCAGCCGCGCGCTCCTGCAGGGCTCTTTGCTGAAGCTCGGCTACGAGGTCGTCGAGGCGGTCAACGGCGCCTCGGCCTGGGACGCGCTCGGCCGGACCGGCGCGCGCATCGTCGTCAGCGACTGGGTCATGCCCGACATCGACGGCCTGGAGCTGTGCCGCCGCGTGCGCGCGCGCAAAGAGGCGCCTTACGTGTATTTCATCCTGCTCACCGGCAAGATGCTCGGCGCGGGCCACTACGCGAAGGCGATGGAGGAGGGCGTCGACGACTTCCTGACCAAGCCCCTCGACGTGGACGCCCTGCGCATCCGCCTGCGCGTGGCCGAGCGCATCGTCCAGCTGACCGAGCGCGTGCGCACGCTCGAAGGCATCCTGCCGATGTGCGCCTATTGCCGCCGCATCCGCGACGAGCGCGGCGCGTACCAAAGCCTCGAGGATTTCGTCTCCGACAAGACCCCCGCCCAGTTCTCACACGGCGTTTGCCCGGAGTGCGCCAAAAAGCACTTCGGAGACTAGGCCCGAGCGCCGTAACCGAACCGACATTGACGCCCCCCGCCCCGGCTGTTACAATGAATAGGATGCGCATTTGCCTCATCACCCCCCCGTCGATCTTCCTGCTCGATGAACGGGTCTTCATGACCTTGGGCATTCTGCGGGTGGCCGCCGCCTTGGAAGGCGCCGGCCACGAGATCGAGATGCTCGACCTGTCGGGCATCGAGAACTTCGAGGAGGTCATACGCCTCCACGCGAAGACCAGCACGGCCGACATCTACGGCCTGACCTCCACGACGCCCCAGATGCCCGCGGCCTTCCGCGTGACGCAGGCCCTGCGCGCCGCCAAGCCCGACGTCCGCATCATCCTGGGCGGACCCCACATCACCCTCATCAACGCCGCGTATAAAGGAGAGCTCGCCCGCAAGGCTCCCGGACGCGCCGCCAAGGCGATGGAGAAGATGCTCGCGACCTACGACGTCCTGGTCCCGGGCGACGGCGAGGAGGCCATCTTCGAGGCCATCAAGCCGGGCGCGCCGAAGATCGTCGACGGCGACGACCCCAAGACCGCGCTGTTCCTCACCAACCAGAAGCTCAACGAGCTCCCCTTTCCCGCGCGGCACCTCGTGGACGCCCACAGCTACCACTACTCGATCGACAACGTGCCCGCGATGAGCCTCATCGCCCAGCTCGGCTGCCCGTTCGCGTGCGGCTTCTGCGGCGGGCGCGAGTCGCCGATGCTCCGCCGCGTGCGCACGCGCAGCACCGAGAACGTGGTCAAGGAGATCGCGCACCTCGCCGACACCTACGGAACGAAGGGCTTCATGCTGTACGACGATGAGCTCAACGTCAACCCGAAGATGGTCGAGCTGATGAACGCGATCGCCGCCGAGCAGGAGCGGCGCGGCGTCGAGTGGCGCCTGCGCGGGTTCATCAAGTCGCAGCTGTTCACCGACGCGCAGGCCGAATCGATGTACCGCGCGGGCTTCCGCTGGATCCTGACCGGCTTTGAGTCCGGCTCGCCGCGCATTTTACAGAACATCAACAAGCGCGCGACCCGTGAGGAGAACACGCGCTGCGTGGAGATCGCCAAGCGCCACGGCCTCAAGGTGAAGGCGCTGATGTCGATCGGCCACCCGGGCGAGTCCGAGCAGACGATCCTCGAGACGCGCGACTGGCTCCTCGAGAGCAAGCCCGACGATTTCGACGTCACGATCATCACGACCTATCCCGGCACGCCGTACTACGACCGCGCGGTCCAGCACCCGACGATGAAGAACGTCTGGGTGTACACCTACCCCGAGACGGGCGACCGCCTGTACGGCTACGAGGTGGACTACACGATGGTCTCCGACTACTACAAGGGCGACCCCGACGGCGGCTACAAGGCCTACGTCTACACCGACCACCTGAGCGCCGCCAAGCTCGTGACCTTGCGCGACCAGGTCGAGCGCGACGTGCGCAAGACCCTGGGCATCCCGTTCAACGCGGGACGCGCGGCCCAGCGCTTCGAGCACTCGATGGGTCAGCTCCCCGCGACGATCCTGCGCGCCACCTCGGCCGCGGCCGCGCGGCCCTGACGTGCGCCTCCTCCT
>JAHFCD010000324.1 GCA_023249695.1 Elusimicrobiota bacterium | reverse complement strand
AGCGTCGCCCGGGCTTCTTGATTCGTCGATCCCTGGGGCGCAGGCGTATTGTAAAGCTGGTTGACCTCGTCGATTGATTTGCCTGAAAGCGCGGCCGCCGCGACCAGAATCGCCCGGGCTTCTTGATTCATAAACCCCCGGGGCGCAGGCGTTTTATAAAGCTGGTTGACCTCGGCGATTGATTTGCCTGAAAGCGCGGCCGCCGTGACCAGAGTCGCCCAGGCTTCTTGATTCATAAACCCCAGGGGCGCAGGCGTTTTGTAAAGCGTCACAATCTGTTCCATCGAAGATGGTTGCTGCGGCGCTGGCGATGTCGTCGCGGGGGGAATGGGTGCCGCGGCGGGGGCCGCGATGCTGAGAACGGAAAATTTCATCTGCTCCAAATTCGAGAAATCTTGGCTTCCTGCGAATGTTGATTCTTCCAATCCGACGGCTGAAGCGTGGATTGCGAAAGTTAGGCACAACATCATCATGCTGGGCGCGACATAGGCTTTGGACATGATCTTCATATGACTTATATAGCTGGAACGGGCCGGACAATCCTGGGTCTTTCGGGGTAGTCGTGGCGGAAATAAGACCTGGTTGGCTTTGGGTCTCCTCTGGCCAAAACATTCGTCGGCCAGGAGGGTGGAGAAACTGGCGAAAGCATCGATTTCGTTGACGTGGCCAATTCGCTGGAAACGCATTGCGAACGGCGAAAAAGTCATCGAGCATACCGGGACCGATGAAATTGAAGTCGATGTTGGCGAGGGCCAGATCGAAGGTGAGTCCCGGATTGAGGCGCTGGTCAGCTTGTTCGCTGAGGCCGAGCGGGAGACGAGGAAGTCTCGACGAGGAAGTGTCGGTCTGAGGATGAAAGTTTTAAGCCCGAACACCACAAAAGGTGGTGGGCAAAAAACCACCGCGAAGCGAACTGGCGCAGTCGAGTAGACGAAAAACTGGGTGCGAATCGACATGCGCCGCGGAACTCTCCGTCGTAATTGCCAAAAAAGCCGAAACGGCGCATTCTATCGCACCATTTCGGCTTTTGGAACAACGGATTCAACTTTTAAGAGCTGGCGGGGCCGACGGGATTTGAACCCGCGATCTCCGCCTTGACAGGGCGGCGTGTTAGGCCAGCTACACCACGGCCCCGCAACGCTGTGAGTATAGCAAATGCGGCCGCGATTTCGGCTTGACGAAATCGCGATTTGCGGATATCCTCCTTTTCGCGGCGAACCGATCATGGAACCAACGAAGCCGACTTTCGACGCTCAGTGCCTGGAGGCCCTCGCCGCGTTGAGCAAGACCGTCGTGCAGCTGGGGCTGTACGGCGGGGAGCACCCGTCGGTGCTGGAGACGCTCAAGGGCGCCATGGCCATGATCGAGCCGGCGCTGGCCGCGTCCCCGAAAGGGGAGCTGGTCTTCGCGAAGGATCAGGACAAGTGGCTCGTCAACGGGCGCATCGTCGGCCTCGTCAAGCAGGTCGGCGGCCCGATCTCGACCCTCATCGATCGCCACAAGCTCAGCAGCGTCACGCTGAAGGCCGGCTTGAAGACGGGGGAGTTGATCGCGCTCTGCGAGTTCGCGGCTCTCGGTCACGATTCGAAGGTCGAGCCGCAGGTCTTTCTCCAGGAGCGGTCGGTCGCGAGCATCCTGTTCAACGCGGCCGTTTACGCCGAGATCGGCCCCGACGGCAAGCCGGGAGCGGCGTCCGGCGCCGGGGGCGGACCCTTGGACGGCGGCGGCTCGGAGGTCGTGGATCTCGACGCCGGCCTCCAGCAACAGATCGAGGGCCAGACCCTGGAAACCTCGATCCAGGTACTGGTCAAGAAGGTCGCCCGCGACGCGGGCGAGGAGCGCCTGCTCTTCAAGCTGATCATGGAGCAGCTGCGCCGCGACATCGAGAAGAACGTGCTCCAGGCGACAACCGTCCTGCGCAAGGAGAAAGGCGTCGTCGAGTTCGAGCGGACGCGGACGGAGAACATCCTCGACAACGTCGGCGCGGGCGCGATCATCATCGACGAGACGGGGAAAATATTGATGATGAACCCCGCCGCCGAGGAGATTTACGGCGCCAAGCTGTCCGAGGTCGCCGGGCAGCCGATCACCGCGAAGGACGACGCGAGGCGCGTCGTGGCGCTCGCCGCCGAGATCGAGGCCTCGGTCGATAAGCCGCTCAACAAGGACGTCGAGGTGCGCGGCTCCGACGACACGAAGCGTCTGATCCGCTCCTCATGGGCCATCGTGAAAAACGAGACGGGCCGGGTGGTCGGCATGGTCCTGGCCCTGACCGACCTGGCCGCGCACAAGAAGGTCGAGGACATGGAGCAGGAGTTCCTCGCGCACATGACGCACGAACTACGGTCGCCGCTCGCGTCCATCGCGGCCGGGCTGGAAATTTTATCGCGTAGCTTCCAAGGCAAGACCGACGAGAAGCAGAATTCCATCTTCGCGTCCTGCCGCGTGAACATCCAGCGCCTGTCGGCGCTCATCACCAACATCCTCGATCTCTCGAAGATCGAATCGGGACAGATGACCGTGTATCCCAAGCCGATGGATCCCGAGAAAATGTGCCGCCTGGCGGTGGACAGCCTTGTGCCCTGGGCGACGAAGAAGGAGCTGAATCTCGGCTCGAGCGTCGACGTCGGCCTCCCCCTGGTGCTCGCCGACGCGGACCGCACGGTGCAGGTCCTCGTCAACCTGATCTCGAACTCGCTCAAATTCACGCCGAAGGGCGGACGCATCGCGGTCAGCGCGGCCGTCGAGCCCGCCGACGCCGGCCGCTTCGTCACCTTCGCGGTGCGCGACAACGGCTGCGGCATTCCGCAGGTCGAACGCGGGCGGGTCTTCGAGAAATTCGCGCAGGTGGCTTCGCCCACGAACGTGGGCGGCACCGGCCTCGGCCTGCCGATCGCGAAATCCATGGTGGAGCTGCAGGGCGGCCGGATGTGGCTGGAAAGCGCGGAGGGCCGGGGCAGCGTCTTCTACTTCAGCCTGCCGGCCTATGTTCCCGCGGAGGACGCGGCCCCGGTCCCCGAAGCCGCGCCGAAGCCGTGGTGGAAGCGGCTGCTCGGCCTCGGCTGATCTAGGGTTTCGTGGCGGGCGCCGAGGCGCGGCCCAGCTTGAGCTGACGCCAGCTGGCCTCCGCGTCCTCGGCGAAGCTCGCGCGGTCCTTCTCCTGCTGGGCCGCGAAGGCCTTCGTCCGCTCCGCCTGGCCGGCGAAGAACGCGGTCATCTTGGCCTTCTGCGCGGCCTCGAATGAGCGGAGCACGTTGCTCTGCATGCGCTCGAAATCGGCGATCGTCTTGCCGTGCTCGGCGCGTTCGAGCGAATCCAACGACTCGAAGACGTTCAAGCGCTGCTTGGCGACCCGCACCTCGAAGAGCTCGCGCTCATCCTTGACCTTGGCCCAGAAATCCTGCCACGCCTGGCCCTCGGAGGCGTTGAAGTCGGTCTGCGCCTTGGAGCCGGAGCGGATCGCGGCGAGCCGTTCCTTAAGATAGGCCTCGATCTCCTCTTTATTCTGACCCATGCTCGGCTTCTTCGGCGCGTTCGCGGCCGCCTTGGAGGCGTTCGCGGCCGTCTTGGCCGAGGCCGCGGGCTTCGCGGTTTTGGCGGGGGCCGCGTGCGCGCGCGGAAGAGCGAAAAGGACCGTGAGACCGAGCGTCGCGACGAAAGCGAGGGGCGATGATTTCATTCCTGGTTTGTAACAGACGGCTCCAAATCTGTCAATCCTTTACCCATAGATAAACCGGCTCTCGCTCCCGCGGCCCAAACCTGTTAAAATCCGTCGTGACGGGCCGTTAGCTCAGCGGTAGAGCGTCCCCCTTACACGGGCCCCAAGCCTGTTTGCGCGCCTTTGCGCGGCCTTCTCCCACGTCGAGAAAGCCCCCGTCGTTATTTGCGCCTGCGTATGCCAAGGGGCGGGCT
>JAHFCD010000323.1 GCA_023249695.1 Elusimicrobiota bacterium | reverse complement strand
TGTTGTCGGGCGTGCTCAGCAGACCGCGCGCCATCGAGGCGAACATCGCGATCATGCGCACCTTCGTGCGGCTGCGAAGCGCGCTGATCGCGAGCAAGGAGTTGGCTGATCGGGTGTATAAGATCGAGCGGACTCAAGACTCGCATGAAAAGGAACTCGGAGAACATGCCGCGGACATTCACGAGGTGTTCGGCGCCACGAAGAACGCCATACGCTTCTGGCGGAGGGTCTCGGCCAGCAGCCGGACCGCGATGACGGACTTGCCCGTGCCAGGGCCGCCCTCGACCACGAAGACGTGCCGCCTATCGCGATCCGTCTCGGACAGGACCTGGTGCCGGATGACGCGGAAGGCCTCGTCCTGCTCGTCGAGGAAAGTGAACGCCCCCTTCGTTGCCCTCGAGCATGTCGCCCACCCGGCTGATGAGCTCGTCCGCCGGCTTCCACTTGCCGTGCTCGAGGAGGAAGAGGACGTCGTTCTTGGCCTTGCGGGGGACCAGCCGCTCGAGGTAGGCCTTGAGCTCCGCGTTGTCGCTGGCGAGGAAGAGCTTGGACTCGGAGAGGAGGGACTGGTAGCGCGCGTCCTCCAGCGGCTCGGGGGAGCGCCGGTAGAGATTGAAGAGGTAGGCGGCTGGATGGACGCGGATGCCGGCCGCGGAGATGTCCTGGTTGAAGCTGAGGATCATGCCCTTATATTGCCGCGCCTGCAGGCTCGGGTGCTGCTTGACGGTGCCGCCGCCGATGGGGGCGGCCGAGCCAAAGGCGAGGGAGTGTCCCTTCCACACGCCGTTAGAAAGGGACCCGTGCCCGCGGAGATCGGTGGAGGAGGCCGTGTCGGGATCAATATTGCAACGGCCGTTGCAAAATTAGATCGTTGGGCCGGTCTTCAATTAGGAAACGGCTGTTGCCTAATTAAGAATTGCTCATATATTTTAGTGGGATATCTCGAAATCGCGGGACTCGCCAAGGGAACTATTTCGGGGGTTCAGTCGTCTGGTAGAGAGGACTATGAACTCCGCCAAATATTCGACTTTACTGGACAGCATCAAAGCGCATATACGCGCGGCTCGTCTGCGCGCGGCGGTCGCGGTCAACACGGAAGTGGTGCTGCTCTACTGGCATGTGGGCCGGGAAATTCTGAAGCGTCAGGGTGAGCAGGGTTGGGGGACGAAGGTCGTCGATCGCCTGTCGCACGACTTGACGCTGGAGTATACGGATATGCGGGGATGGTCCCCGCGAAATCTCAACTATATGTTGGCATTCTCGCGAACATGGCCCGAAGAGTCAATTGTGAAACGGGTCGTTTCACAAATACCCTGGGGGCATAATATCGAGCTTTTGGGCCGGGTGAAGAAATCGGAAGAACGCGAGTGGTACGCGCGCGAGATCATCGCGCATGGATGGAGCAGGCCCGTTTTGGTGCATCAGATCGAATCCGGACTGTATGAACGGCAAGGGAAGGCGTTGACGAATTTCGCCCGGACCTTGCCCCCGCAGCAGTCGGACCTGGCGAAGGCGATTCTTAAGGACCCCTATGACCTCGAGTTTCTCGGCTTGGGCGGGGATGCGGATGAGCGGGTCATTGAGAGCGGAATCATCGAACGCCTAAGGGACTTTCTGCTCGAGTTCGGCGCCGGGTTCGCCTTCGTGGGGCGGCAGGCCCGGCTCGTGGTCGGGGGCGAGGAGTTCTTCATGGACCTGCTCTTCTACCACTACCGCCTTCGCTGTTTCGTGGTCCTGGAACTCAAGGCGGGGGCGTTCAAGCCGGAGCACGCGGGAAAAATGAATTTCTATCTGGAGGCCATCGATGACCTGAAGCGCCACCCGGAGGACCGCCCGAGCATCGGAATGATCTTGTGCCGGTCGAAGAATAAAGTGGTCGTCGAGTATTCGCTCCGCGCGGCAGGCAAGCCGATCGGAGTCGCGTCCTATACGCTGGCTAAAGAGCTGCCTAAGGATCTGAAGGGCGCGCTGCCGGCGCCTGAAGAGCTTGAAAAGGCATTGCGAGACAAGGAGTCGGGCGCCACCGGGGTTCGTGGAGGCTCGGCTGATCCCGACCTGAGCGGCGACTAGCCGCGGCGGGGCTTGTCGAGTTGGGCTTCAACGAGAATCGTGATCTGGGCGCTGAGAGAACGGCGTGCTTCCTTGGCGAGGCGGTCGACCGCGCTGAAGACATCGTGTGGAAGATAAACGCTCACCGGGCGCCAATTGGGGTTGGCATTCGCGCGATCGTCGGCCTTTCGTGATTTGGGCATGGGTCTTGACTCCTGGGCGCCCTCTAGTTATAATGTATGATAATGTATGATGCTATTTTATACCTGACGTCATTTTAGCTTAGGAGGTAGGACATGGGGAACAAAAATGCCGAACCCGGTCGCGACCGGCGCGAGCCCTACAACCAACCGATAAAGATCTACGCGGTTGTCCCAAAGGGCATAGGCGATTGGAGCCAAATCAAAAAAGAAGCCCGACTCCGTTTGAACGACGTGCGGCTCGGGCGCGCGATCGATGCGCGAGTCGGGAAGATCATTGGGTATAGGCGGACGCTTGCGGGTCAAAGTATCGAGAAATTCGCGCGACAAATGCGGATGTCCGTGGGGCGCTTAAAGAAGATCGAGGCGGGGAGGGAGAGGCTCACGCTGTCTCTTGTTCAACGCATCGCAGCGGCCCTGGGGTGTTTTTTGAGCGTCGAGTTGGTTTGATCGAAACGATTCTGCTCGCCGCCCGAGGCAAAGGTTAAATGCTTCTGGGCCGGAAGGACGCCGGGTCCACGCGCCTCATGATGTCGCGGTAGGCCGCCGGGATATCGTCGCCGAGCAAAGAGCCCTCGGGGATGTAGGGGAAGATCTCGTCCATGCGGCGGACTTCCGTCGGGTTGGTGCGCCGGAAGATGTGGTGGCGCATGGCTTCCTCCGGCGTGCGAAAGCCCGCGGCGGCGAAGAGCTCGGCGGCGCACTTGACCGTCTCGGCGTGGAATTTGGCCACGCGCGGGGCCTTGTCCGCGACGACGAGGCCCACCATGAGGTCGGGGTCGTGGGTCGTGATGCCCGTGGGGCAGTGGTTGGAGTTGCACTCGAGCGCCTGGATGCAGCCCAGGGCGAGCATCATCCCGCGGGCCGAGGCGCAGAGGTCGGCGCCCAGGGCGAGGTTGCGGACGATGTCGAAGCCTTCGATGACCTTGCCGCTGGCGATGATCTTCACGTCCCGCTTGAGGCCGTGGCCGGAGAGCGCGTCGTAGACGAAGGCCAGGCCTTCCTTGAGGGGCATGCCCACCGAGTTGGAGAATTCCACGGGGGCGGCGCCCGTCCCGCCTTCGCCGCCGTCGACGGTGATGAAGTCGGGCTTGATGCCGGTCGAGACCATGGCCTTGCATAGCGCCATGAACTCGCTGCGCTTGCCCACGCAGAGCTTGAAGCCCACGGGCTTGCCGCCGGAGAGCGAGCGCAATTGGCCGATGAACTTGATCATCTCGACAGGAGTGGAGAAGGCGCTATGGCCCGGGGGGGAGTCGACGCGGGTGTACGGCTCGACGCCGCGGATGGCGGCGATCTCGGGCGTGTTTTTTCCCGCTGGGAGGATGCCGCCGTGGCCGGGCTTGGCGCCCTGGGACAGCTTGAGCTCGATCATTTTGACGGACGGGCGGGCGGCGTTCTCGCGGAAATGCTCCGGGGAGAACGCGCCGCTTTTGTCGCGGCAGCCGAAATAGCCGGTGCCCACCTGCCAGACCAGGTCTCCGCCGGGAGCGAGGTGGTGGACGCTGATGCCGCCCTCGCCGGTGTTCAAGGCGAAGCCTCCGAGCTTGGCGCCGGTGCCGAGAGCGAGCACGGCGTTGGCGCTCAGCGCGCCGAAGCTCATCGCGGAGATGTTGAGGAGGCTCGAGGAGTAGGGGGTTTTGCAGTCGGGGCCGCCGATGAGGACGCG
>JAHFCD010000322.1:1818-3959 GCA_023249695.1 Elusimicrobiota bacterium | reverse complement strand
TGCCGGCGTCCCCGGCCAGCTGCAGGGCCGCCGGGAGGCCGCCTTCGATGCGGTGGAGGAGGAAGGCGATGGTCAGCATGCCGACGCCGAGAAAGGTCATGGCCTGCAGCACGTTCGTCCAGACGACCGATTCGATGCCGCCGTACGCGATGTACGCGACGCTGACGATCGTGAAAAGGACGATCGTCGGCACGATGTGCCAGCCGAGGAGCACGCTGACCGCGACGCTCGCGGCCATCAGGCGCACGCCCGAGGCGAGCAGGCGCGTGACGAAGAAAAAACCGGTCGCGGTGTACTGGCTGCTCGGTCCGAAGCGGCTTCGCAGGTACTCGTAAATCGTCGTGCTGTTGTATTTATAGAAGGCCGGGATGAACAGGAACGCGATCAGGATGCGCGCGCCCGCCGAGCCGATGAAGAACTGCAGGTAGCCCCAGTTCTCGCGGAACGTCGTCGCCGGCACGCCGATGATGGTCATCGCGCTGATCTCGGTGGCGACGAAGGACAGCATCGCGGCCCACCACGGTATGCGCCGCCCGCCGAGGAAGAAGTCGTTCGTGCTCTTGGCGCCGCGCCCGCCCCACCAGCCGACCAGGAACATCAGCCCGAGCGTGCCCAGAAGGACCAGGAAGTCCGCCGCGCTCAGCGCCGTCCCGCCCGCGAACCACGACGTGGCTTCATTCATCGCTTTCTCCCAAGAAGTGCGCGGCGGCGGCCGCCTGGGCCGCGTCGGCGCGCGAATAGACGCAGAGCCCGGCGGCCTTCGCCGGAAGTCCGGACAGGACGAACGGACTGCCGAAGCTGATCGCGGTCGAGCCGGGCGCCGCGCTCAAGGCCGCGACGAGCCGGTCCCGGGACCTCGCGTCGAGGCGTATGCGTCCGGAATATGCGCGCGGCCCGACGAAGATTCCGGCGACCAGAGCCTCGCCTTTTCGCCGCCCGCCGTTTCGCGTCACGCGCACCCGGACACGGGCGCGCTTCAGCGCGGCGAGGAAGGCCGCGCCCGACGGCGTCTCGCGCCGGCCGGCCTGAGGCTCGAAATACGCGACGCGCGTCGGCGCGGAGCCGGACGGCGGCCGCGTCCACGCGGCGCACGCCGCGAACAACGGGGCCGCCTCGCGCCGGTGCGCGGCTCCGCCGACGACGGCCAAGGCCGGACGCGGGGAGCGGACGCGGGCCAGGGCCTTGTCCAGACGCCGCTCCGCCTCGCCGCAGCGCCGGGCGAAGACCGCGTCGCGCCCGGCCTCGACCCGCAGCTCGGCGACCAAGGTCCGCGCGTCCTTGGGCACGAGCAGGATATCGGCCCCGTTCCTCAGGGCGAGCAGCGCGGCCTCGCGCTCGCCCCAATGCTTCGCGATGGCGCCCATGTCGAGCGCGTCGGTGGCGATCAGCCCCCGAAACCCCCAGCGCCGGAGAAGCTTCGGGCCGGCCGCGGACAGCGTGAACGGCAGCTTCGAGGGATCGAGCGCCGGCACGACCAGATGGCCGAGCATCACCGCGTCCGCGCCGCGCGCCAGCGCCTTGAACGGGGCGAGCTCCCTCGCGTTCAGAAGGCCGCGCGCCGCGTTCACGGTCGGCAGGTCCAAATGGGAATCCGCGGTCGTGGAGCCGTGGCCGGGGAAATGCTTGAGGCAGCCGAGCGCGCCGCCGGCGCGCAGGCCGGACAGATAGGCCCGGCCGAGCCGCGCGGCTTCCTTCGGATCGGCGGAGAAGGAGCGGAGGTTCACGATCGGGTTTTTCGGCTCGCTCAGAAGGTCGAGCACCGGCGCCAGCATCCAATCGACGCCCATCGCGCGCGCCTCGCGGGCCGTGATCCGTCCTTTTTCCCGCGCGACGGCCTCGGAATCGGACGCGCCGACGCCGAGGTTGGTCGGCAGGGGCGTGGACCCCGGAACGTGGGCCCAGGCCCCTTCTTCATAGTCCGCGCAGATCAGCAGCGGGCGCCCCGCCGCCCGGCGCAGGCGCTTCGTCAAGGCGGAGACGGTCGCGGGCGTGCCGCGATAGAGGCAGAAGCCGCCGACGCCGAGACGGACCAGCTCCTCGGCCTCGCGCGGGTCATGTTTCCCGACGGTGAAACCGGGAAAGACGAGCCGGGCGGGATCCATTCGGCGATCATGCCTTTTCGAGGCGCTTCTCGGCAATAA
>JAHFCD010000322.1:0-1808 GCA_023249695.1 Elusimicrobiota bacterium | reverse complement strand
TTCGCGCGGGTCCTGTTTTCCGACGGTGAAGCCGGGAAAGACCAGGCGCGCGGGATCTTCGGTCACGCGGCGATCATGCCTTTTCCGGGCGCTTCTCGGCAATAAAAGTATAATCGCCCCTTGCCACACTCTCCTTAGAGCATGCACGCCCCCTTTCTCGTCTTCCTCCTCGCTTTCCCGGTCCGCCCCGCCTCCGCCCAGTCTCCCACCACGGAGGCCTACAACGCGCGCGCGACGCCCCTCGACGACCTGTCGCGGGAGCTCCTGGTGGAGACCGGCTACGTGATCCGCGACGACGGCAAGGTCTGGGACAACATCGCCGACAACGCGGTGCGGCTCGATGAGATGTCCTATCTGCTGTCGCGGCTGGCCGGCGCCCGCCGCCTGAAGGCCCTGCTCGAGCTCAACCTCATCTTGAACCGCTCCGACGGCGAGAAGAAGCTCACCGACGCGGAGCGCGAAACCGTGCGCAAGCTCCTGCGCAAGCATTGGCCCGTGTTCGGCGTCGGAACGCGCAAGGACTTCCGAGCGTATTTCAGCGTCCGCGAGCTCACCGAGGAGCTCGACAAGATTCCCCCGCGCTTCGACCGCGGGTCCGCGATGCTGATGCGCGACCCGGACCCGGCCACAGCTCCCTCGGCGGCCATGGTCGCCGCGCCGATCTCCGTCACGGCCGTTCCCCCGGCCGCCACCTACGCGCCGGTTCCCGCGAGGGCGCCCGAACCGGAAGCCCGGACGGCCGAAGCCCCGCGTCAATTTTTTCCACGCGGGGTCCTGACGCCCTTCCTCGAGCCGCTCTCCCTGCGCCGTCCCTCCCCTTTCGCTCCCCGCGCGCGCGCGCCGGAGGCCGTCGTCGCCTCGGCCGCCCCGGCTTACGCGCCGATCGCCGCTCCGGCGCCGGCGGCGCCCGCGACCCCGCCGGCGATCGCGGCCTTGCTCGGGGCGATGGCGCCGGTCGACGATCCGCATCCGATGATGTCCGGCACGACCCCAGCCCCCGTCGCGCCCCCCCGACCGCAGGCGGCCCCGCCTTATTCGCCTCCCGCGAGACCGGAACCTTCCGAGCCGGAGACGCCGGTTCAGCCTCTGACGCCGCGAAACTCCCCCGTGACCGCGGCGCCGCCCGGAATCGTGTTCGCGAGCCCGTCGCCGGCCGCCCCCGTCCCCCCTTCCGCTCCGCCCGGGATCGTGTTCGCGGCGCCCTTGCCGCGCTCCCCGCAAGGCGTGACCGATTCGGCGAAGCCGAATCGGCCGAATCAGCCGACGGCCGCGCTGTTCGGCTCGACCCCGCCTCCGCAGCCCTCCGGACCCGCCGAGCTCGGCACGCTGAAGTCCTGGACGCCCCCGGGAGCCGCGCCCGTGGAAATCCCGAAATCGAATCGCGAGTCCGTCGCGGCCCCGGCCGAGGCGCTTCCCCCGCCGGTCGCGGCGGCCCCCGCGCCGGCGGCGCCGGCGGACGCGACGCAGGCCGAGTACGACGCGTTCATCCTGAACGGCCCTTACGGCCGCGAAGGCCAGACTTTGCTCAAGATGCTCGCCGAAAAAGCGCCGGAATTCTGCCGCGCGATCCTGCGCCGCACGGTCGTGCGCGGCGCGCCGCTCATCGTCATCGACGGCGCCCGCGCCGGCGCCGACCGCCGCGCGGGGTTCGCCCCCTCCGACCCCGCCCATCCCGGCACCGTGATCGCCCTCAGCGCGGGGCCCATGCTCGTCGAGCGGAAAAAGGGCATGTTCGGCAAGACCTTGATCGCGCTGCCGGAGGACCCCCGCGCGTGGACGGAGCTCGGCGTCGCCGCCCCCGCGCTCGA